>NZ_JACJDT010000006.1:0-177953 GCF_014163675.1 Pseudoalteromonas sp. SR44-5 | reverse complement strand
TGATCGGCAAAATCATTAAGAACACAAAAGTGATCATTATCGCGTAATTTTCGTGATCAAAGCTTAATGAGAATAAGCGATCAAAGTTAATGCCATTGGGTGATCAAAGCTGGTGAGAATATGCATACTTTGTTACATTATCAGCAAAGCATGCGATATGACCAAACTTTTAGTAACCAGATAGCATCTGCATTTATTCATTGGGAACTGCTACAAAACTTTATGGATGTTACTCAACCTTTAGCTGATATTCCGCAATTTGAATATTACCGTGAGTTTGATAAAACCACCGCTGAATTTGATAAAGCCAATGGTCGCCCTAAGTATTTTTGGTATCGTGTTGATAAGTCATTTTTAAAAGAAATGTCCAAAGCAGATGACGAGTTGAGAAAAGAATTTAATGATGAAGAGCAGCTCGATAATCTTTTGATGGGTAAACCTATTAAAAAGCTAACACCGCCAGATATTTTCAAGTTTCCATGGAAATACGCAGATAACATTAAGCCTGAAAGCGAGATCAAGTTCGGTAAAACACTGTGGCAAAAATTCACATCATTTTTGATGGTAGATCTGTAGTTAAGTAACATAATAAAATTAAAGGAATTTAACCCAAGCAGTAAATAACTGCTTGGGTAGGCAAAAGGATATTCATGTCAATTTCATATAAATTTGCAAAACTAAATGCAAAAGCAATAGAGAACTCGCAGAACTTTAAACACTATATTTCCTCAAAAAAGTATGAGTTCACATCACCCAAAGGAATAATGATTCCCCGATTTTATTGAATAATAAAATTTAAATAACTACCTCAAATGTTTGATTAAACTGCTGTAAAGCGGCTTCAACGCGGGTGATGCCTAAGTCAAACTCAGCCCGGGTTGCTGGGCCGCCTAGGGTGAGGCGAACACCATTTGGATTATCTACTTTTAGGGCTGGAACTTCTGGGATAAAGGAATCTAGCGTCCTTACAATTACCTTATGCGCTTTTAATACGCTGCAAAACTCAAACATATTCTGCGACTGGGATAAGCGAATATATACATTTAAACTGGCAAACTGAGCATCTATCTCATAAGTTTGAAGCAGCTTTTTTATTTGTTCAATACGATAGCGTATCTCATCTGCTAGCTTAGTTTGATTATAAGTAAATTCGTTACTTTTAATGGCGCGCATTATTAACTCAAAATTCATTGAGGAAACCGCCCAACACTCACTATGAATTTGTTTTAAAATTGGTTGCTCCCAAAGTCGTGGAGGTAATAAGTAACCGGCTCGTAGTCCGCCTGCAAAATATTTTGAAAAGCTTGAAATATAAAAAACCCGATCCGGTGCTTGTTGCCACAATGGTAATCGCCAATACTCTGGCAAACAGTAATTTACGTCATCTTCAATAATGAAAAAATTATATCGGCGACTCAGCGCCAGTAGGGCATTTAAATTGTTACTGCTATAGCAAATATTGGTTGGATTTTGACAGTTTGGCGTGATGTAAACCGCTTTGATTGTACGCGACTTACACAATGCTTCAATTTGCGCAAGATCAATCCCGTCGCTATGCACGTTTACTTGTGCTAATGAAAGTTTAAGCGAATGACACGCATGGTAAAAACCGGGGTAACACATTGACTCTGCAATGACAGTATCGCCACTTTCACACAAGGTTGCTAACGTAGTGAATATTCCTTGCTGAGCACCTTGGGTAAATATCAACGGATGGTTTAAGCAATCAAAGCCCTTATCCGCTAGCCATTGTTTGAAAAAATGTTGATGTGAGGTAAGTCCATTGAGTTTATAAATCATCACATCTGTTAATGCACGTTGATCCTTTGACAGCGATTGCAGGGCATTGGTCATAACATGTTGTTGCCCCATCATCGGTTGCATGCTTGAAGCAAAGTCTGTGTCGCCCTCAAAATGTCTTAACTCAATAACTTTACTTACAAAGGTCCCAGCCCCTAGTTTTGCAGTAACCAACCCTCGTTGCTCAAGTAAAGCATATGCACGAGTTACCGTACCATGTGTAACACTTAGGCTGTCAGCGAGAAGTCGTTGGGCTGGTAATTTTTGCTCAAAACCCAGCATTTTGTTGTCGATAGCATGCTCAATCAAAGCGGCTAATGCGCGATATTTTGGCTGTGTTTTGCACAAACTACTAAATAGAGTGTAATCCGGTTTGTAAATTGTATTCATAACAATAAAAATATTGATGATTTTACATAAGTATGACAATTAATAGTTATTAAACAACTACAATATTGTATCAATACAATTAATTATTATGAATACAGCTACTGTTTTTGAGCTTGCTCCGGCTCTCATTTTATTTTGTTTTGCGGCGTCAATTACGCCTGGGCCTAATAATATTTTGCTTACTCACTCAGGCACACATTTTGGCGTGATCAAAACCCTACCGCACTTATTGGGTATTCGAGTAGGCATGACGATAATGCATTTGGCAATGCTACTAGGATTAGGTAAATTGTTTTTAATACAGCCAAAGCTGCATTTTTTTCTACAGCTTTGTGCCAGTGGTTATATTTTATATTTGGCATACAAGATAGCTAGTAGCTCTCAATTAAAAGGTGATAATGCTCAAGCAAGGCCTTTAAATTTTTTTCAAGGCATGCTTTTTCAGTTGATCAATCCTAAGTCATATGCAGTGTTAATGACACTTTGTACTGCACTTACTTTACCAGGAGGTGCCTATTGGCCTTCTGCAATTTTGGGCGTGATTATTTTTAACCTTGTCGCGGCTTGCTCAGGCTTGTTTTGGGTGAATTTTGGCAAATACATGCGCCAATTTCTAAATAAGCCAAATATCTTTAAACGTTTTAATTGGGTTATGTCACTGTTTCTTGCGGCATCAATTCCTTTAGTTTTTCTTTCCAATGCAAGCATTCAGTAGGGAAATAAAATGAAATTTACTCACCAATTGTCACCACAACAATTTACCCAAGCGTTTGAGTTTTTATCTGAGCGAAGTTATTGGAGTCAAGGCATTAGTCGCGAACGGTTAGAAAAAGCGTTCGCACACTCGCTGTGCTTTGCATTAATTGAAAATAAACAGCTATTGGCATTTGCACGAGTGGTGACTGACCAAGCCACTTTTGCAAATTTACTGGATGTATTTGTGTTAGAGCCATTTAGAGGTCAAGGGCTGGGTAAAAAGCTGATGGATCATGTAATGAGTCACCCTGAATTGCAATCATTACGCCGTTTTACACTGGCAACAAAAGACGCTCATTCACTTTATCAACAATTTGGTTTTCAAAGCCAAGCAAGCCCCAATCTCGCAATGGAAAAGTGTTTAGTTGGCGGGTACTCAACATTATTACAGCGGCAAAATTAAGTATGGATTGAACGTTTTAATGCGTGCAGTTAAATACTTTTATTATTTTACAGCTGAACTCTTTATTCTCTATTTATAGCCGTTTTATTAAAAATGTGAGCACTTTAGAGAGTGTCAGTAAATAATACTATTACTGAGTTTTTAGAGTCAGTTAATTAGTAAAATGCAAACAATGCTTACGCCAGAAAATGCATTGTACATTCTTGGTGTAATGTTTACCGCCTTGTCCTGAGTTCAGGTTACAGCTTTCATTATTATCATTTCCATATGAACGGCAGTCTACACACTCGTTGTGGGTTGTGCGCCTTACGAATCTATAAACCAGCTCGCTTTGACTTCAAGGGAGTGTCTATATATGGCTTATTTTATTTTGACTGGTAAGTGAAATAAGCTAACGCGTCAGAGGTATTCAAGTTCCCGCGGAAATACGCGGATAACATTAATTCTGAAAGTGAGATCAAATTTGGTAAAATACTGTGGCAAAAATTCACCTAATCAACTTTACTTTGTTTCGATGATCGCAAGATGAATGTATGTAAATATTATAAGTTATAGGGTTACAAAAAATTAATTTATCATGTTGTTATTGTTTCTTATTTTAGTGTAATAAAATTTTGAATTTTGATTTATGATTGCGTATAGTAACATTGTTATTTAGTAGTCAATTTTAATTGGATTTAAAGTTACTATTACCTGCATTATTTTAATACATATAAGTTAAAGGATTAACTATCGATCATGAATTATCTTTTTATATTTTTAACAATTATCACTTCATTTACAACTATGGCTCAAGAAAACCCAAAGGTTTACCATAGCTTTGACTCTGAATTTTCTGCTACTTTGACAGTTGTTCCAGCTGAGGATGAAAATACTTACTATGTAAATTACAATGGCTTTGAACATCATTATGATGGTAATACCTTACTTTATAAAAAATTCAAGAATGACATTGGTGATGGTTATTATTTAAAATTGCTTGGAATGCCGGATGTTAATTTTAAAAATGAAGGTCATAAAACTGTTCGTTCAGGAACATTAGTTTCTTATTCAAGTGTATATCTCGATAATGATACAGTTACAAAAGTTATTTATTCCGGCTTGGCAGATATTGTAAAAGTTAATAAAGTCAAAGAGCAATATCAAGTAAGGCAATTAAATGTTGTTAGTAAAATTGCTGCCAAAAAACTTATTGAAAAATCAGTTAGTTCATTTTCTACAACATGTGAAACGAATATTGAAATCGATATAGATTGGCGACAGTTTGAATCTCAAAAACTAAAAACTAGTCCTGCTAAATTATCGGCTTATATGAATGCATTAGAAAATATTTGTACCATCGACCACGATTATTTGGAGGCTGTACAAGGGATAGAAAAAATTCAGCTTATTCCATCTGTTGTAGCAGATAAGCATCAAGCAAAAATGTCAAACAGTGTGCTGATCATTGAAATTGGTGATGATGTTACTAATTTGCCAGAAACCAGTTATAAACTAATTTACGATATATTTTAATCACTACAAGGAAAGAAAATGAAACATAAAATTTTAGCGGGTATTATTATTACGTTATTTAGTACAGCTTCATATGCATCTATTAAAGACAAAAAGGCTATTAGAGCAGCTGATGCTAGTATTTCAGCAGAGGTTGATAAAGTTAAAGCGGCTTGTGGTAATGCTTCACTAGATGTAAAAGTCGATTGGGAAGATTATAAAAAAATGATCGCCGCGAATAAAGATAAATTAGCTAAAGATAATTATCAAAGCCAGTGGGTTATTGCTCATTCAGGCCAAAGAACTGTTGCAACACTTGAGGCTCTTTCTGCAATTTGTAAAGATGATGTGGATTATAAAGAAGAGATTGCTAAGTTAACTAAAATAAATGTTACAGCTAAAGATGACTTTTCAGACTCTGCAAGTGAGTTCTCATTAGCAGATAACGCTTTAACTGTTGAGACTGGACATAAAATGTCTCGTAATGCTTCTGATTTTGCTAAGAAAATTAAAGCACTTTATTAATTTATAAATTACAGTAATGATTTATGTTAATGTTACACATAGATCATTACTAACCTTATTTTTACCTGTTTAAACACTATAAAACCTCATTGCTTACTTTGCCTTATTCTGTTCTAAAAGAAACAATAAACCCACTTTTTTTCGCCTTCCCAGTGTATCGTTTTTGATAAATCATTTACGTTATAGCTAACTGCAGAGCACCTAATTTCTTCTCTATTTCTTTGATAATCGGCTTCATTAAACAAACCTCCTTCATACGTTTGTTGTGCTATCTCATGCAAATGCGCTAACTATATAAAGCACATCACATCTATCTGATTGATTACTGTTAATTTAAAATCGAAAAATTCTTATGTTTTAGCGCTTATAATTTGTTGCTCTGTGTATTTAGCTGCAAATTGTATGAGGTTTTAGATTAATCATTTACTAATAGCACTGCACCACTTTGGGTATCGCCTAAGTAATCGTCTTTATTGTAAATCGGGCACTTTGTCATTGACAGGCAACCGCAGCCGATGCAGCCGTCGACTCTGTCGCGTAGGCGCTGCATAAAAGCAATACGTTCATCAAGTTGTGCTTGCCAGTTTTTTGATAATGTTGACCAATCTTCTTTAGTGGGGGTACGTTTATCAGGTAAAGTGGCGAGGGTTTGTTTGATTTCTTCAAGAGTAATGCCCATTGCTTGCGCTGCTTTGATGACCGCCACACGGCGCAGTACATCAGGCTTATAACGGCGTTGGTTGCCGTTGTTCCGCCAGCTGCGGATCAAGCCTTTGGTTTCGTAAAAGTGTAGTGCGGAGACTTTTACGCCGCTGCGTTTAGCTACAAAGCCCACAGTTAAATTAGCTTCAACAAGTTTTTTTTGTTGATCGGTCATAGTTTTCTTCTTTTTTATTAAAAATCAATTTTTAAGGTTGACCTCAATCTTACTTGAGGTTTTATGCTCTTTGCAACCATAAAAAAGGAGAAATAAAATGCAAGAAAAATCAATGCATAACACCGCTATTATTTATTCAAGTGGCCGTAAAAACGGTAATACTACGGCGCAAGTTAATGCCTATAGTAAGCAACAAAGCGGCATTGTTTTTTGCTTAGATGATTATGTTATTTCACCTTATCGCTACGATAAGCAGTATCACAATGATGATTTTTATAATTTGTTTGAAGTGTTACTTCGCTACGAACATTGGGTGTTCGCATCGCCTGTGTACTGGTATAACACCACGCCACAAATGAAAGCATTTATGGATAGGATCACAGATTACATGGATGACGAGGCGTTAAAACCGAAGCTTAGAACTTTACGTCAAAAACAGTTTTCACTATTGTCTAATGCCTCATCTCCCTCTGCGCCAGACGCCTTTATAGACATGTTTAAACAAACCTTTAATTATTTAGGAATGACTTTTAAAGCTCATTCACATGTACAGGCTGGTTAAATACGGGTAGGCTAAACAAAAAAGGATGATTTATGAAAACTTCACTTTTAGGCTTTGGCCTTCTTGCAACTAGCTTAACAACGATCGCTGCTGAGCCAACTCCTGTTATCAATGACTTTGGTTATTTTTACAATGTACCAGCTCAAGTATCAGACTTAAGCCAAGCGCAGTTTAAAATTGCCTTTGATGTAGGAGATGGCGCTGAAAAAGGCGCGCAAAATAATCATATTAATTCGTTAGCGCGCTTTATCAATATGCATGTTGCCCATGGGGTAAAGCCGGAAAACATCCAGCTAGCTCTCGTTGTACACGGTAGCGCGAGTGTTGATGTGCTGGAAAACAGCGTTTATAAAAGCCGCTTTGATGTTGATAATAAAAACCAGTCTTTGATCACCCAGCTACTTGCTAATAACACGGTTGTGTATGTGTGCGGGCAGTCGGCAATGCATATGAAGGTAGCAGCAGAGCAGCTTATCCCAGGGGTGAAAATGGCGCTTTCTGCAATGACCGCTCATGCGCAGTTACAGCAACAAGGCTACACGCTGAATCCATTTTAAAATGAATATTTTGTGTTTTGGCGACTCTAATACCTTTGGTATTTCTCCTGTTGATGGGAAACGGCTGAGCGAAACTGAACGCTGGCCTACTTTATTAAAGCAGCTGTTGGGCACAGGCTTTGAAGTGATTGAAGCCGGGGAGCCTAATCGTACTTTAGTCAATAATCCCCCGTTTATGGGCGACAAATCGGGCATTAAGTATTTAAAACCGTATTTGGAAGCACATACTGTTGATGTTGTTATTATTCAACTCGGTACTAATGATTTAAAAGCGCGCTTTGACTTAACACCAGAGCAAATTTCGCTGGGCTTAAATCAGTTACTGCTTGAGATAGATAACTTTTATAGTAATACCACTTTACCAAAACGTATTATTATTAGCCCGCCTAAAGTTTATGAAGTTAATCAATATCAACGTATTTATGCTGGTGCTGAAATTAAATCACAACAGTTAGCACAACACTTTGCTGACGTTACAAAATTGCATCGATGTAATTTTTTAGATGCTTATTCGCAAGTAAATCCATGTTCTGATGAAGGGATTCACTTAGCACCAGCTACACATAGCTTACTTGCTGAGCACTTAGTTAGCTTATTGACACAATGAGAAGGTTTTGCTCATCAACTATAGAGAGTATATCGTGATTATTAAACAACCCGCTTTGTATTTTAATATTACTTAAAGCCACGTATAATATGCGGCTTATTTTTAGTGTCTGTATGGTGTTTTTTGAAGTCGATATTCAAACAATATGGTGTGGTATTTATCTTGTTAAGCTTATTAACGGGCTTAATAGGCGCATTTGTTAATCCACTAATGAGTTTGTTTATTGTTGAAGGCTTACAAAGCCCACCTATATATTTGGGTGTGTACACTACAGGTGTCACTTTGATGGGCATTCTTTTTAGCCAATGGTTAGGTGGATTGGCCGATAAGGGCGTGAGCGCTAAAAAGATGTTTATGATTGCGGTCTCTGGCATGGGGATGGCGTTAATCATATTCGCTAACGCAACGTCTTTTTGGCAGGTATTTGCTGCCGGAGTACTCTTGCTTTCAATGGGCAATGCCGCGATACCGCAAGTTATGACTATTGCTCGCCAGTGGGCTGATGAGCAAGATCATATTGATATCACCCAGTTTAATACTCGCCTTAGAGCGGCAATTTCATTTGCATGGGTCGCAGGCCCGCCGCTTGGCTATTTACTTGCATCAGGAGTTGCCTTTAGTCGCTCATTTTATACCGCAGCTACGTTTGCGTTGTTGGCATTAATTTTTGCAATGAAGTTTTTGCCCAGTGTTAATGCTAACGACAGAGCTAAGAAAGCTGAGCCAAATCAGCCGATCAATCAATCATTTTGGGCCTTAGGGGCTGCTATAACCTTTGGTTCAATTGGCAATATTATGTACGCCAGTGCCTTACCGCTTTATACAATAAATGAACTGGGCTTTGCTAATAATATACCTGGAATATTTATGGGCATGGTGGCATTAATCGAGATCCCTGTGATGTTGTATAGCGCAAAGCTCAGTAAACGCATCACTAAAACAGGCTTGTTAGGTTTTGCTTTTAGTTGCGCTATTTTGTTCTATATTGGCGTATTTTTTGCCGATCAAGTATGGCAATTCTTTGTACTGCAAGGTGTAAATGCTATTTTTTATGGGATCTTTGCGGGTATCGGCCTGACTATTTTACAAGAGCAGCTACCATCACGAATTGGTTTTACCTCTGCTTTTTATGGCAATGCCATTAAAGTAGGGGTCATGCTTGGCACTGCCAGTACCGGTTTAATTGCACAGTGGTTTAGTTTTCGTTTTGCCACGCTAGGCTCGCTTATTGCGGCAAGCATTGCTATGACTTTTTTAATAATATTTAGTTATTTAAAGCGCCAAGAGAGCGAGTCGCAAGAGCAGCTTTTTGTTCAAAACGTGATTTAAAAAAGCCGCAGTGTATTAACCACCACGGCTTTGGGTATTGATCCAGAGAGATGAGGGTTAGAATTCGTAGCTTACGCTTAAGCGTGTTGTACGAGGCATAATGTAACGGCCATTGGGGGCGTCAGCATTACGTGGGTCGCCTTCGGTAATACCTTGCTCGTTGGTTAAGTTATCAATTGCTAATTGCAGTTTGATCCCTTCCATTGGCTCAAGGATAAAACCTAAGTCAACTTTTTCGTAGCCATCAAGTGTCACGGTGTTTTCATTATTACCAAAGCGGTCATCCACTGCTGACAAAGTACCATAGAGTGTGGCGTACATGCCGTCTACTTCAAAGTCATAGCTTGGTGTTACACGTACTTGCCATTTAGGTTGGCGCTGTGCTTCTTTGCCTTTATTTTTTGGACTTTTCGTGATTTCTGTTTGTTGTAATGTAGTATTTAAATTAACAGAAAAGCCAGATTCATGATTAAAGTTGTAATCAAGTTCAACACCATACGCTTCGTTGGTTAAGATTTCAGCGGGCACGTCTGGGCGACTTACAAAGGTATCGCCTTTGACTTCGTTGGTAAATAAAGTGGCAAAAAAGTCAGTGCTTTGAGTGATCAGTTTATAGCCAAGTTCAGCTTGAGTGACTTCTTTAATGAGTTTCTCGCCGTCTTGGTGGTATGCGACGTAGTTATCTCTAAAATCATCGAAGTATGGCATTTTATAACCACGGTTAACGCGAGCAAATACGCCCATGTCATCATTAATTGAATAGTTTAAACCGGTTGTCCATGAGGTTTTACTCTCATCGTAATCAACGGTTTTATTGATAATACCGTCAAGGCCTTCATCAACACTGTACTGTACATCATGGCTTTCATAACGTAGTCCACCGTCAAGAGTGAGATCTTGGCTTAGCTTGTACTGTGCCGTGGTATAAAAAGCATTAGTGCGTGCATCACCTGATGAATTAATGTCGTAGTTAAAGTCACAGCCTTCGGCGCTTTCATTACAAGTAATATCATTGAGCATTTCACCACCCGCTTCAAGAACATGATAGGCCGTATTGCCTAAGCTCCACCAGTCGTTGGCAGAGGTGCTTGCAGTGTAATAGCCGACAGCAACAGAGAGGTCTTCAAATTGCTTTGAAAATGCTAAATCATTAGTAAATGAACTAATTTCTTTGAGTACCACCCAACGACCCACTTGTTGTACGGGTGTATCACTGTCATAAGTTGTGCCTGTCGCGGCGCCTGTTGCAGACTGACCATTATCAGCCACTTCACCTAGTGTTGTTGCGGAGCCTGCGGGCACTAAACCAAGTGTATTGGCATCGCCTTTGGTGATATTAAAGCGGTCTGAAAAACTCCAGCCATTGTCAAATTCAAGTTTAATACTACCGCCAGATACATGGCCATTCCAACCGCGGCCATCGCCAATATCAACTTGGTGCGCGTCATTATTTGGCCCGGTATAAATGGTCGCTTGGCGGTTTAGTGTGCCAAGTTGGGTATATTCAGCATCAATGCCATTAACATTGAGTGGTGTTGGTAAGTACCATGCGCCATGATCGTCTGTTTGGCGAGTGTAGAAATTCATTTCACCGTTATCGAGTTCTTTGGTGATATTAACCGTAAACTGGCTACCTTTCTCAGAGGTAAAGCCTGCATCACGAATACCCGGTGAGCTTTTTACATAGCCGCCTACCATAAAATATAGGTCGTCGCTGATTTCGCCACTTAAAACAGCATCAACACGTTGCAAGTCGTAGTCTGAGGTGGTGTATTTAAATAAGCCTTGAGTATCTTCGCTGCCACGCTTTAATCTAAAGTTGGTTGTTAAGCCCGGTTGGCCGTTAGAAACCACTGGGTTTGGACCACCACGTAATGCTTCCATGGTTTCAATGGTTTCGTCGATTCTAAATAATGATGAGTTTTCTAAAAACGATAATGTTGGTGCTGGGTAAATAGGAGAACCTTCAAGGCTTAGGGTTAAAAATGGCGCATCACCACCACCAGGAAAACCACGCACAAATACGTTGGCACCAGACTCACCACCCGAGCTTTCTACCCACACACCGGGAACTGCTTTAAATAAGTCCGCAGTACTTTTTGGTGATAGTTTAATTATTTGCTCAGCATCAATATTTGTCACAGCATAGCTGGCATCAATTTTACGAACGCCCATACCTGCAGGTGTACCAGAAACTACAATGCGTTCAACTTTTTTTATCTGTGGTTGTTTGCGCGCTTGTTGCTGGTTGATCTGCAAGCACGGTTTGACTGGATAGCGCTAAAATAATAGCGCAAGCAAGTTTGCTTGGTGTGTGTGTTGTTGTCATGTTGGTATTCCCATTTTTTGTTCGTTATTTAAAAAACTATAAATAACAAAGCACTAACTAATTTAATGAAATGTTAATGCTGTGTTCTTTTAAACCTTAGAACTTTATGCAAACGTTTGCAATTATTTTTTTAACTTTCTGTATTATTTTTATACACGGTTATGTTTATGACTAAATTTAGGCCTTGGCGCAGCCTAATTTTAATAATGATGGTATATTGCAACTTCACGATTTAAGGAAGGCTTCGTACTTAGCAATGAATAACAAACAACTAAAGTTAGCGGATCTAGCCAAGCTTGCTGGAGTATCAACCTCGACTGTTTCTCGTGCGTTAAATGATAACCCATTGATAAAAAAAGAAACTAGAGATAAATTAAAGCAGTTAGCAAAGCAACATAACTTCAGTTTAAATACGGCTGCGAGCCGCCTTCGCTCACAAAAAACCAATGTTGTAGCAGTGATCATAAATTTCGACAGTGGCACTGAGCAATCAATTAACGACCCTTTTTTGCTTAAGGTAGTCGGAGAGATAAACCTCGCGTTGAATAAACAAGGGCTAGAACTTCTACTCTCAAACTCATTTATGGCCGGTGATGACTGGGCTAATTACTTTATCAATAGCCGTCGGGCTGATGGCATTATTGTGGTTGGGCAAGGCAAAGATCCGGCAAACATTGAAGCCGCCGCTAATGCAGGCGTGCCCTTAGTTGTTTGGGGTGACCCAAAAACTCCCAGTAATTATCCCATTGTAGGCAGTGATAACTTTGTTGGGGGTCGTCTTGCTACTGAACACTTATTAGCAGGTGGCGCTAAAAATATTGTATTTTTGGGAGACCCAGGACATGCTGAAATTGGCGAACGTTACCGTGGCTATTTAGCGGCTCTAAATACGGCTAACGCTATAGCACACGTAGTGTCTATCGATATTACTAGTAGCGCAGCATACCACGGGATCAACCAATTACTAGTCGCGAAAGGTTTATGTTTCGACGGCATTATGGCGTGCAGCGATATGGTGGCACTAGGCGCTATGAAAGCGTTAAAAGAGCGCTATATCAGTATTCCTAACGATGTTACGTTAGTTGGTTTTGATGATATTGCCATGGCAGATGTGAGTCACCCATCACTTTCGAGCATTAAACAAAACACTCAGCGAGCCTCAGTATTACTGGTTGAAAAATTATTAGCGCAGTTACAAGGCCAGTCAGCTGAATCGCAAGTTGTTGAAATAGAATTAATTAATCGTCAATCTAGCAAAGGATAAACTGTAGGGTGAGTTAACTCAATTTAGAAATAAAATGCAAACGTTTGCATTTTATTTTGCGCTACACTATGCTAAAAGAAATCAACATCAGGTTAACGTGTATGAACCCAATAAGAATAACCATAGCGTTGGCGTGTAGCTATTTCGTGTTCGCTATTTTACTCAATAGTGTTGGCACCGTAATTTTACAAGCCATCAATAGTTTTGACATAACAAAAACGCAAGCTTCTGTTTTAGAAGGCTATAAAGACCTTACCATAGCAATAGTTTCTTTTATTGTTGCATCATTTATTCCACGACTTGGCTATAAACTGGCCATGCTTGTAGCGTTGGGGTTGGTTGCCTTAATGTGCTTGTTAATGCCCTCAATTGCACAGTTTTATGCGTTCAAAGTATTGTTTGCTGTGATCGGTTGCAGTTTCGCGATTATGAAAGTATCCGTTTACTCGGTTATTGGCCAAGTCACTGATAACGCCAATCAGCACTCAGCATTGCTTAACACCATTGAAGGTATTTTTATGCTTGGGGTGTTATCTGGCTATTGGGTGTTCTCATGGTTTATTGATAGTAGTAATGCGCAAAATACAGCATGGTTGAACGTGTATTATTTGCTGGCTTTGTTAGCGGGTATGGCTTTTATTACAGTGCTTATAGCGCCAATAAAAGCACCTCAAAAAGCAACATTACGTACCAGTCAATTAGCTGCTTTTATTGACATGCTAACACTCACTTATAAACCTCTAGTGGTTATATTTATTATCAGTGCATTTTTATATGTGTTGATTGAGCAAGGGGTAGGGACTTGGTTACCTACTTTTAATAATCAAGTACTTAAGCTGCCAGTTGATATTAGTATTCAATTGGCCAGTGTGTTTGCCGCAGCACTGGCGCTAGGTAGACTAGTGGCGGGGCAGATATTACGCGTTATTGGCTGGTATAGTTTGTTGTTAAGTTGCTTGGTTGCTATGGCCGTGCTGGTGCTACTAGTTTTACCGCTGACTCATGAAATTGATGGCAGCCAAGTAACGAGTGTATTTGATGTGCCTTTTGCAGCATACATGCTGCCGCTCATTGGCTTTTTTATGGCTCCTCTTTACCCATTACTTAACTCTGTGATGCTCAGTGCGTTAGCCGCTCACCAGCAGGCAGCTATGACCGGACTTATCGTGGTTTTTTCAGCATTAGGCGGCACCACTGGTTCAGTAATTACCGGCTTCATCTTTGATAAATTTAGTGGCCAACATGCCTTTTATCTTACCTTGATCCCAATTAGCTTGTTGTTGATCAGTGTAACTTTATTTAAAAAAATGACAGTAAACTTAGGCGCAGTGCCAGAAAAAGGAACGATATGAACTTTGTAAATAGCCAATTATTTTTAGATGTGCAACTGGCGGCTATATTTAGTGACAGTAAAACTTTTGCTGATGCGATTGCTAATGATAGTTGGCAGTTAGCATGCGACCTTTACTTACGCGTTAAACCACTTACTACACCACAGTTAACAGAATTTGTAGCACAGCATTTTACGTTTGAATCAACACAGCTCCCAACTCAGCAAAGCAGCAGCGATAGTGTGCAAAGCTATATTGCTAATTTATGGCCGTATTTGCATCGCAATGCAGACACAGCTAAAGCCAGCTCTTTATTACCACTTAAACACAGCTACATAGTACCGGGTGGGCGCTTTCAAGAAATATATTATTGGGATAGTTATTTTACTGCGTTAGGTTTGCAAGATATTGGCGATATAGACAGTATCGAAGCCATGCTTGCTAATTTTATTGATCTGCAAAATCGTAATGGTTGTATTCCCAATGGCAACCGCAGTTACTATAGTTCTCGCTCGCAGCCTCCTATTCTAGCGCTGATGGTTGATTTAATTTGGCAAGCAAAATACTGTAAAAATAGTGACTTTGCATGGTTAACTGATTGCGTTGTTGCCCTTGAGCAAGAATATACATTTTGGATGCAGGGGGCAGAGCTACTGAGTGAGCAAATATCAAGCCATAAGCGTGTAGTAAAAATGGCAAATGGTGCATTACTTAACCGTTATTGGGATGATCAAGCAACACCACGGCCAGAATCACTGCGTGAAGATTTGCATGATGCCTCATTACTTCCTGAACAGCAAAGAGCTAATTACTATAGAAATATTAGAGCTGCGTGCGAGTCTGGTTGGGATTTTAGTAGTCGCTGGCTGGGTAATAATAAGCTTACCAGTATTCAAACCACAGATATCATTCCTGTGGACCTCAATAGTTTACTTTATTACCTTGAAAAACAGCTGGGTCATTATTTTGCGGTATTAAACAATACAAATAAGCAACAGTATTTTGAGCAACAAGCAGCTCAAAGACGTGCGGCAATTAATCAGTATTTATTCAGTACTGATATGGGGTTTTTTGTTGATTTTAATTATCAAAGCCAGCAACAATCTACAGTGCTGTCGCTTGCCGCCACCGTCCCATTATTTGTCAATTGTGCCAGCGAAGAGCAGGCGGTGTTGGTTAAAAATAAGCTTATGAGTGACTTTTTAAAACCAGGCGGATTAGTAACAACCCTCAATGAGACTTCCCAGCAATGGGATAGCCCTAATGGTTGGGCACCACTGCAGTGGTTTGCTGTACACGGATTTCACCAGTATGGCTTTGTTGCAGATGCAAACATCATAATGAGCAATTGGTTACAGATGATAGAAAACAGTTTTAAAACCGACCACTGTCTACTCGAAAAATACAATGTTTATGAGCCTGAAAATAGAGCTGGAGGTGGCGAGTACAAAGTGCAGCAAGGCTTTGGTTGGACCAATGGAGTTACTTCTCGATTTTATCATTTAATAAAGTAACAAGTTAGTAACAAAGGGTTGATTTAAATAGATTTTATAATTAAAAGGGTTGACTTTTAAACTGCTTGGTAGTCAAGTATCTAGACGTCTAGAATTTTTATTCTCTTTATAAATCAATAGATTTGAGTGAAATAGGTTGAACATTGGAGTTGTTTTAGGTATTGTGAACGAAATGTTTCAAGGACGAGATGCAATGATTCAACCAACCTCCGTATTTATCAAAACCGTATTTAAAATGCCAGTTCGTTCACAGTGTTATCCATACTTAATTAAAACGCTAGATGCATTTTTTAGTAAAGTAAAAATGGACGACAGTCTCCCCCATAATGACAACCGTAATGAGTTTGATCTTTTCTTAATTGATAGCAGCGGCTGCAATTGGCAAAATTTAATACCAGCAGACTTATTAGCCTTAGCCAAAGTGAAACCTGTAATTGTGTTTAATGCGCATTCTGACGCTATTTGTGAAAAAAACTTATTACTTAATAACTTTAAGGGAGTTTTTTATAACAATGATCTTCCTGAAGACGTATTTACCGGATTAATGCGGATCATTAATGATGAACTCTGGTTCAGTCGCAAGATTATTTCTTCTACATTTAATGAAGTGCTCGCCATGGTAAGTCGTTTTGAGCCACATTCTAACTACGATGCTGATAGTGAACATGAAGCACTAGCAAATCTAACCAAACGTGAAAAGTCAGTGATCCATTTACTCGCACAAGGGGCGAATAATCATAGTATCGCAGAGCGGTTAAATATCAGTGATCACACCGTAAAAACACACCTTTATAGCGCATTTAAAAAAACCAATTCACGAAATCGTATTGAGTTATCTAATTGGGCACAGCGCTATATGGCGGTACGGTTGCCGTTGCATGACTAACAGATCAACCATTATATACGCCCAATTATAATCAGTAGGCTGGACCATTAGTAACTGCATATTTTGTGATATTGTTTCAGGTAAAGCACCTTATCATCCTGTTTGGGAAGATGATGAGCCTTGGCACTTTTGACTCTGCGCTAGAGGGAGTGGGGCGAACAGGTATGTTTTTGAAATTTATCATCTCACGATTGTGAAAGAGCCGACGACAGTGAGTTTGCAGCTTTAGCCAAACAGATCTCAGAGCACGTATAACCTTTGTTTTATATAGCACTCAATCGGTAATTACCATTGAGATTATTTTCCCAACTTAGTTATTGGGCTGAGCTTTTAGGCTATTTAATAGTACTAAGCTTAGGCCAATAATTGGCAAGTTTGTAGTCACGGGGTTAAATGCTTCAACTAAAAGTTGTGGTTGTAGCGCAGCAACAAAGAATAGTAACCCAACTAATGCAATGATATTTAAAACAATGATTATTTTAGATTGATAATATATAAATAGCAGTATAGCGAAGGCGACCTCGCCCACCCCCGCCGATTTAGTGACTAAATAAGACATCGATTCTGAAAAGCCAAGGCTTGCAGTTATTAGTTTTTCAAGCGGGGCAATATGCACAAGTTTTGGAAATATGCCGTGGTATAACCAGCTAAAACTAATGATATATCGGGCAATTTGGACTGATGACATACAGCTTCCTTTTCAAGCAAGATTAATTTTAGAGATTAGCATGTGGCCTTAGTAAATGAATTAACTATTTACCAAAGCAATCATGTTAAGTGTTTAATTAACTACGCTTTGTTGCCCATATGCCTTTATCTATGCCTTTGATGACTAGATCACTGAGGGCTTTTTCAATTGCTTGGGTTACGCAAATGCTCATCGGTTCGTTATCACTAAAACCCGCTTCGGCTTCGGCTAAACGTTTATAACTAACATAACGGAAAAACCCTGCGCGCATTTCTTGGCTGAGCACTTTTTTGCTGGTGGCTACGGACAATAATACTTGCCCAGTACGCACGTCTACGGCACGTAAGTAAATCGAGATTGCATCTTCGCGGTAGAGTTCTGACGCGCCGATGCCAAAATATTCCATGCCAAAACCACCGGTTTTTACATTGGTGTCGTAGCTAATTATACCGCCTTCTAAAATGATTTTAGCGGTGGTCAGTGGTGGTAATTCAACAGCATTTGGCTGTTCGGCTTGGGCGGCACGAATAATTTTTCTTTCAGTCAGAATATTTTGCAAACCTTCACGTTCAACCGGAATAAACCAATCAGATTCGTGCAGCGCTTGTATTAAGATGGAATTAGCCCCTTGAGTGACGGCGGTTGAAAATGAACTAACATTGCCTTGCGGTTTATATTGCCCCGTTTGATCACGAAAAGAATATACCGATACGGCGATACTGCCAGCAGGTGTTGGTAACTGTTGAAGTGCTTTAAAGGTTTCAGTGGGGGTTAAACTTGCGGCCAACTGTTGCGAAGGTGGGATCAAATTGCCCATGCTACTGCATGCGGATAATGCCAGGGTAAGTACTGCAATAAATAGCGCTTTCATTTAGCTAAACCTCGGTACTTCAATGACCACGACACTGTTGTCAGTGGTGTTGGTTATTCGCACTGTAATTGAATCTACGGTACTGGTGATCACTTGAATTTCGTAATCACCACTTAAAAAAATTGAATCTTGGTTAAAAATACTTTCATCTATATCTTCACCAAAGGCAATATCAGTGATCTCTCTTACCATGCGGTTTAAGTAGGTACGTTCTAGAGAATCTTGAAATTTCTCAGCGTAGCTTTGTTCAATTATTGGTGCTTTATGTTTATTTTGCGCTTGCGCTTTATTTAATAGCATACTGGCATTGAGTGGACTACCTCCGAAACTTGGATTAATGGGTGTATACACAAGCTCTGTTGCAGATACAGATAAGGGGAGTAATATCATTATAATTGTTGTTATATATTTTCTTGAGTAGGGGGCCATTTTACCATCCATTTTTTGCCATATCGGGCGAAGCTTTATGTAAATTAGAGCGCGCCATCGCATCCATAACACTGTATAAAGCGTGTTCTACACGCTCATCAATAGGCTCCAAGCGACGCCCTAAATAGGTTACATATACAATTTGATTATTCATTACTAAGGTCAGTTTTGTGCCAGCCCGAGGAAGTACGGTCTCTTTTATTTCTATATTAAAACCAGCGGTTGAGGGTAGGTCGCGCCAAAGGTTTGAAAATTCAAAATAAAACTGGTGACCAAAGCGACTAATGCTGCGATCGAGCACTAGGCCATCTATTTCTAATTCGTCAGCGCCTTGAGATAAGTGGCTAAAGGTAGTTAAAAAAAGCAGGCTTAGCGCGGTAATAAGCGTTCTAACTAATGTCATGTTTAATATGGGGGGACGTGCCCCCCAATATCCTTATTCTTGGCTCACAGTTGCTGTGTTGTAATCGCCCACTTGGGTGATCACGACTGAAGTGTTAGAAGCGGTAATAGCACCTTCAACTAAGTTGCCATTGCCTACTTGTGTGACTGTGAAGTTGATGTTGTCACCACCAACGATAAATGCACCCGTATCGATACCTGCTACCATATTCATATCGCCTTGCTGCGAAATATCAATAGAATGGTTGCTGCCTTCCATAACTAAATCAATCGCATTCAGATCGCCACTTTGGCTAAAATCAACGCTATTGTTATTACTATTTAGCACACTTGCAAAGGTTAATGTTGCTTCATTTGTGCTGCCTAATTGACTGATATTAATGTTATTATCGTTTGAAGTAAGCGATGTGTCAGGGTACGAAGATTGAATTAAAGCGGTATTCATGTCACCGGCTTGAGCTAAATCAACGTCGTTGCCTTGACCATTAAAATTAGCGATGTGAGCGCTGTTTTCGTTACCAATTTGAACGCTTGAGAATTCATTGTCAGCGCCAATTGTGCCCAAGTAGGTCTCGTTCATTGAGCCATTTTGCATAACAGTGAGTTCATTGTTATCACCTAATACATCAGCCCCAACTTGATTATTATCTTGTTGTTGATCAACCGAAACTTGATTGTCATTACCGGCAAATAACTCAGATGTGAAGGTATTGGTATTACCTTCTTGGTCGATTGATAGGGTGTTTTCGTTTCCTTCAACACTTGCAAAAGTCGCAGTATTTGAATCACCCGCTTGTTCGATGTCTAAGCTGTTTTCATCGCCGCGAACAGAAGCAACCGTAACGCCGTTGAAATTACCTTCTTGTGCTATTACTACTTCATTCGTATTACCAACGAGTTCAGTAAGTGTAAAAGCGTTAAACAAGCCGTTTTGAGTAACTTCAATGGTGTTTTCGTCACCACTAATAGTTGCCAGCGTTGCTTCATTTAAAAGGCCTGCTTGAGATGCGCTAATTTTGTTGCTATTACCTTGCAAATCCAAATTATAAAACCAATGGCCGCCATCTTGCTGAGTAACTGCAATGTCGTTAGCATCACCTTGAACTACGTTAATCGCTTCGTTATTAATACCAAAAAAGCCCGTGCCAAACTGCGCAACATTGACTGAGTTATCATCGCCTGTTATGTCTGATAGAGCGCCATTAACTTCACCATCTTGGCTGTGACTTAGGGTGTTGTTATCGCCTATTACGTACGTTAAAGACAAGTTTTGAATTTGTTTTTGATCAACATTAATGCTGTTGTTATCGCCTAAACTTGTTACGTTTGCTTCAAGGCCATCACCTTGTTGCGTGACCATTACATCGTTACCCATACCTTGCAATGATGTTTGTTCAATAGTGAGGACATTGCCTACCGCAGTAGTTGACACTTGACTTGCTAATACAGAGGTTGATTGGTTTTTATCGTCGATATTTGCGTGTGCAACAAAGCTTGAACTTAATGCAACTGCGATTGCACATGTCAATAAAGATTTATTTAACTTCATGATTTTTCCTTAACTTATAATTATTAGAGCAGTCATTAATGGGTTGTGGATACCTTAATGTTCTGCATAGTTTGTTCGGCATGCCTTGCCGATTTAAGTTTTGTGATATCAAGAGCAAAAAGCTCACTCATACAAAAGTGAGTGAAGAATTATATTGATATGCAGTGTTGTGTTTTATGCAATTAATGCTTTTTTACTTACGCACTGCTACCAATTGACGGTTAACTTTATTGTGTAAACGTAATATTCGAAATCATCTCTTTTTATGATTTTTAATCTACTTTCTTTTCAATTGCTTACTTGTTTTCCACCGTAATCAGCTTGGAATGTTGAATAATCTGGTAATAAAAGATGAGGCGAGTAAGGCATCTACTGAGCGCTAATTACTCATAAAAACGATTGTGTTGTTAATAAATTGACCGTTAAAAACAGTGTTAAAGACTGGTTTTTTAGTAATTTATTGAATTTTTCTTGTCTGGTTTAGGTTTTCTCTGTCATTTATGGTGCTTGCCAGTGATATTTCAAAAGTAGTGAAGTTAGCGAAACTTAGTAACAAAGCTAAGTTAATATTTCTAACTATGGATACAAAATATGAAAACTAAATTATCTATTTTAAGCTTGGCTATTTTGCCATGTTTAGCTGCAGCACAAGTAACAACCATTGCTGCAGAGCCTTCAGCACGAGCTTCTCAAGACTCATTGCTCGTTATGTATAAAAAAGGCACTTCTGTGGCAATGCGTAGTCAAGCCCGCAGTTTAGTAAAAGCTAAAGTAAGTGATTTAAATAAAGATGGTGTTGATGACAACTATTCGTCGATTTTATCTGGTCGTCTAGCTAAGTTTGAAGTAACTGGCATGAGCACCAAGCAAGCAATTAAATTACTGCAAACACATGCAGCGGTTGAATATGTTGAGCCAGATTATCGCGTGAGTATTGCTACGGCTCCCAATGACCCTGATTTTTCAAAGTTGTGGGGATTACACAATGAAGGCCAATCTGGTGGGACGGCCGATGCGGATATAGATGCACTCGAAGCATGGTCAATTACAACAGGTGGTAAAGATGTCGTTGTGGGCGTTATCGATACTGGTGTAGATCACAGTCATAGTGATTTAACGGCAAATATGTGGATAAACCCGAATGAAATCGCAGGCGATGGCATCGATAATGATGGTAATGGCTACATTGATGACGTGCATGGTATTAATGCCATTACAAATGTTGGCGACCCAATGGATGACCAAGGTCACGGTACGCATGTCTCAGGGACAATCGGCGCTGCAGGTAATAACAATAATGGTGTTGTGGGTGTTAATCATGAAGCGGCGATTGTTGGTTGTAAGTTCTTAGATGCATCAGGCAGTGGCTCTACATCCGACGCTATTAAGTGTATTGACTATATGGTGAGTCTGAAAAATGCGGGTGTAAATGTTCGCGTACTAAATAATAGTTGGGGCGGTGGTGGCTTTAGCCAAGCGCTTGCTGATGCGATAACCGCCAGCGAACAAGCTGACATTTTATTTGTTGCCGCTGCAGGTAATGACGCCGTTGATAATGATCAAAATCCACATTATCCATCCAATTATGAGCATGAAAGCGTGTTGTCAGTGGCCAGCACTGATCGTAACGATAATATGTCAGACTTTTCACAGTGGGGTTTAACCAGTGTTGATTTAGCCGCACCAGGGAGCGCTATTTTATCAACCGTACCGGGTAATGGTTATGCCACTTACTCTGGTACATCAATGGCCACACCGCATGTTGCGGGTGTCGCTGCTTTGGTACTATCACTCAATCCTGACTTATCAACAAGTGAGCTTAAACAGCTGCTTATGGATAGTGGCGATGATAATGCACAACTGGCAGGGAAGACCGTATCGGGCAAACGCTTAAACGCTAATCAAGCTCTTGAGCAGGCAGACCCTACACCAAGCTTTAAACTATCTGTTACACCAACAGCTCAGCAGATCACTGCCGGTGAAACGGCAACATATACATTTGAAATTGGCTCAATTGCCCAGTGGCAAGGGGTGGTAGATCTTGAATTAATTGGCGATTTAGCTGGTGCTAGTTTATCAGCAAACACTGCAACGCCTGGTGATGTGGTGATACTTAGTGTGCCAACTCAAGAGTCAACACAATGGGGGCGCTATGACTTTAGCGTAAATGCATCTTCTGGCGAGTTGGCTAAGCAGAAGTCAGTAAGCTTATTAGTTGATCCTGTTGGCTTAAATGATTTTACCTATACGAATGATACCGCAGTAGCAATCCCCGATAACAATGTTGACGGTGTTGATTCTGTGATCACCGTAAATGATCCACTGACTGTTTTTGCAACTCAAGCGAGTATTGATATTTCACATACTTACATTGGTGATTTAATCGTTACGTTAACTTCGCCTAGCGGAACAAGCTCTACATTACATAGTCAATCAGGCGGTAGCGCAGATGATATAGTTCAAAGCTACTCTTTAGCTGATTTTAATGGTGAAGTGGCAACGGGTGATTGGGTATTACATATTGAAGATACCTATGCAGCAGATACAGGTACGCTGAATAATTGGTCACTTACATTTAGTGCCATTGGTGAAGTCAGCCCGCAGCCACCAGAGGCCGGTTTTGAGTTTGATGCACAAGGTCTTTCTGTGAGCTTTACAGACAGCAGCCGTGATGCAAATGATGATATCACGCAGTGGAGCTGGGACTTTGGTGATGGTGCAACGTCAACCGATGCAAGCCCCGCTCATACCTATGCACAAGCAGGTAATTATGACGTTAGTCTTACGGTTACTGATAGCGAAGGCAATACTGATACAACAACGCAAACCGTGGTTGTGAGTGATGTTGAGATAGAGTTGAGTTTGGTACGTGCCAATAAAACACGCCTTAATACTATGCGTGTTGATCTTAGCTGGGAACAAGTGGGTGCTCAGTCACTTAATGTATATCGTAATGGTGAGTTTGTAGGAACAACGACTGATAACGGCCGTCACCGTGACTTCTTACGTAATGCAACTTTGCCAGCCTATGATTACCAAGTTTGTGTTACAGCAGATGTATGTTCAAATATCGTAACAGTGACATTTGAATAAGTGCACTTAACATTTAAATAATTCCCCGTGAAGTCCCAAGCCTTGCTGTTCCCCTGCAAGGCTTTTTTATTGCCTACTATATTGTTCCTGATAGTTAAACTCGGCACTTCAAACATCTAATAATATTATCAGATAGTCGTATTGTGGATTTTAACAGGCTCTGCTAACGTTCAACGATTACCCATAGTTTGAAATTCGGGGCGACTGACAACGCGCTCTATAATACAAAAAGAGAAACGTGCTTATGATCATCTTTTTTATCTGCCTGACTATTTTAATATTAGGTTACAAGTTCTACAGTCCCTTTGTAGAAAAACAAGCTGGTATGGACGCCACCATTGATACACCACAAAAACGCTTTAGCGAAGGTGTTGACTATGTTGCAATTCATCCTGTTCGTGCGTTTTTAATTCAGTTTTTAAATATTGCAGGGGTAGGCCCAATATTTGGCCCTATTCTAGGTGCTCTATATGGACCAATTGCTTTGGTCTGGATCGTACTCGGTAATGTATTAGGTGGAGCTGTACACGACTTTTACTCAGGTGTTATGAGTATCAAAGAGGATGGCAAAAGCTTACCAGAAATTGCAGGTAAATATTATAACGTTGTATTTAAAGGCTTTATGTTAATATTTACGGCGATGTTACTGTTTTTTGTCGGCGTGGTATTCATAATGAGCCCCGCTGGATTATTAAGTAACTTAGACGTATTTAAAGATACTATATTTGCCAATAATACCTTTTGGGTTTTGGCAATTTTGGCCTATTATTTTTTAGCTACTTTACTGCCAATTGATAAAATCATTACTAAATTTTACCCTGTTTTTGGTTTATTAATGATTGTGATGACAGTTGCAATTGCTGTATCACTGTTAATTAATGCGCCGCATTTACCAGTAGCAGGTGATTTTTTAGCGTATTTTGAAGCTGATCATGCCCACGACTTTTTAACTCCAAATCCAGATGGATTACCTACTTGGCCATTATTGTTTATTACCATAACCTGTGGTGCGATTAGTGGTTTCCACTCTACGCAAGCACCAATTATTGCACGTTGCTTAACTAACGAAAAATACGTTCGTCCAGTTTATTATGGCGCAATGATGTGTGAAGGTATTGTTGGTTGTGTATGGGCACTGGCTGGTATTGCTGCGTTCCCAGAAGGCTATGCAGGTTTAAAAGCAATGCTTGATTTAGGCGGCCCAGGTTTAGTGGTTAATCATATAGCAAACAGTTATTTAGGTGTGTTTGGTGGAATTATGGCGATTATTGCAGTAGCAGTATTCCCAATTACCTCAGGTGATACGGCGTTTCGTTCACTGCGCTTAACCGTGGTTGATGCGTTTAATATTCCGCAAAGTTTGCGTAATCGTTTATTGCTTGCGGTGCCAATTTTAGCAATCGCATACTTTATGACAAAACTCGATTTCTCTGTTATTTGGCGCTACTTCGCATTTTCAAACATGCTGCTTTCTACGAGTGTGTTATGGCTTGCGACTAAGTACTTATTTGACCGTGGAACATTCCATTGGATTGCGAGTATTCCTGCAGTAATAGCTACAGCCGTTACGTTATCGTACATCATGACCGCTGCAATTGGCCTTAACTTATCAAGTGATATGGGCAAACCAATTGGTGTTGTGGTTGCTGTGGTAGGATTTATTGCACTAGCTATAGTACATTCAAAACATAAAGTGCGTGTAAATTAATACACTGCAGTGTATTAATGACGTAACAAGCGAGCTGTAAAGCTCGCTTTTTTTTATAGTTCTAAAGTGACGTAATGCCTGTTAGAAAATGGCTTGTTCAAAGTAACTAATATCGTCAAGGGTGTTACTGATCATCATCGCGCCCTCTAATAAACTCACTGTTTTAATCGCGGCACGTTCAGGATTAAGCTCTCCATTTATTTTATGTGCTTGAGTTAACCAGGCTAAGTTTTTAATGAAAAAGCGTTTTACTTCATCGCGCACTTTATCAGGAAGACTGTCACTTTGTGCGCCAAGTAAGCCACATAAACACATCTTTTTATCTATAACTAACGCGTTTGTAAATAATTGCGTGTAAATATCAATAGGGTTTTTACCGTTTGCTTTGTGTGCCTCCGGTTCGCCAAGCACAGCGATAAAGGCATCCGTATATTGATGCGCGAGTTCAGCACCTAAATCAGCTTTGGTTGGAAAATGATAATGCACACTCGCACTTTTAATACCAATTTCATTCGCCAACTCTCTAAAGCTAAAATTGCTATAGCCACCAAGTCTAACCTTATTTTCTGCTGCTTTTAACAGGGCTGCTTTTTTTGTCATTTTAAAACTTCCTTCATATCGCTGCAAAAAATTATCAACCAGTAGGTAGTTATTTTCAAGCTCTTTTATTTTTAGTTTGCAAAGATCGAGATCTTAATATAAGTTACCTATCAGTAGGTAGGTGGGCTTGATCTTACCAATATTAGTTCAAACTGTGGTTAAAAATATAAAGAGATAATTATGAAAATTTATGACGTAGAAAACTTTCCTAATCCATTACGTGTACGTATTGCTCTTGCTGAAAAAAATGCGACTGACAAAGTTGAATTTGTTGCTGTTGATTTATTAAATGGTGAGCATCGTACTGAAGCCTTTTTAGCTAAAAACCCCTTAGCAGGCGTGCCTGTTTTAGAGCTAGATGACGGGACATATATAGCGGAATGCACCGCGATTACTGAATATATTGATACCACTTTTGCTGGCCCTTCATTAACGGGTATTGAGGCAAAAGAACGCGCGGTGATTAATATGATGCAAAAGCGTGCGGAGTCAATGGTCCTTGATGCGGTAGCCAGTTACTTTCATCATGCAACGGATGGTTTAGGCCCAGCACTTGAAACCTATCAAAATGTTGCTTGGGGAGCAAAGCAAGGTGAAAAAGCGCACCAAGGTTTTGTTTATTTTAATACAGTGTTAGCCAATTCTGCTTATGTTGCCGGTGAGCAATTTACTGTTGCAGATATTACTTTGTACGCCGGTCTGGTGTTTGCAGGCTTTGCACAAATTGTTATTCCAAGTGAGCTATCACATTTAATTGCATGGCAACAAAAGGTCGCGCAGCGTCCAAGTATTGCTAAATAGATTTATAATTTGGAGGCAAATATGAAAATTGCAGCAGACTTTAGCAAACGTGTTGTCGTGCACAGTGAATCACTCGAGTGGATAGCGTCACCGATGGCGGGTGTTGATAGGCGTCCACTTGATAGAGTAGGCGATGAGGTTGCACGCGCAACCAGCATTGTACGTTATGCGCCAAATAGCCATTTTTCTGCCCATACACATACCGGCGGTGAAGAATTTATTGTGCTTGAAGGTGTTTTTCAAGATGAACATGGTGATTTCCCCAAGGGTTCTTATATTCGTAATCCGCCCGAATCAAAGCATACTCCAGGCTCCGAAAGCGGCTGCGTTATATTTGTAAAATTATGGCAGTTTCAGCCAGAGGACAGAGAGCATGTACGTTTACAAACTAATACCATGCAAGGTGTTCCTCACGCTGAGTTTAGTGATGTAAATGTAGCTCCTCTTTATAAAGACGCCTTTGAAGAGGTGAGTTTAATGCATTTTAAAGCGAACGCCGAGATAGCGATAAATGCACCCGGTGGGGCTGAGCTTTTAGTACTTGAAGGTTCACTTGAAGAGCAGGGCGATACACTTGTAAAAAACAGTTGGTTAAGAGTTCCCATAAACAGCATGGTTAATGCTAAAGCAGGCAGTGAAGGCGCAAAAGTTTGGCTTAAAACAGGTCATTTAACGGATGCAGATAAGCAAATTCATCGCTTGGAAAACCCTTAAAGCTTATATAAAAAGTGAGCAAATGCTCACTTTTTACTTTTCCAGCTGTATTTTGATTTGCTTCATAATTTATTAATCTAACTTAACGTATTCTCAAACCTTAACGTATAAATGAGACTAAGTTATGACACATTTAAACCATGGTTTATCTATTGATATTGAAGGCGCAGGCCGTGAGTTTTTCTTAACCTTAAAAGCGGTTGGCAAGCTTACTCACGAAGATTATAAAACCATCCCCCCGATGATTGATTCAGCCTTATCGCAAGTAAAACAGCCAATAATAAATGTACTCATTGATAGTATCGAGTTTCAGGGCGGTGGCTTTAGAGCCGCATGGGATGATTTAAAGTTAGGTATAAGACACAATAAAGAGCTGAAAAAAGTTGCTATTTATGGCAATAAAAAATGGCAGTCCAATATTGCTAAAATAGGAAACCGCGTTGTATCAGGTGAAATGGCCTATTTTGAAAATGCGACAGCTGCAATTGAGTGGCTAGAAGAGTAGGGTATTTATAAAATACTGTAAATACCAAGCGCTGTTATTGTTTCATGCCAGTCAATACTAATTAACTGGCATTAACATGGGCTTTAATCTTTTAAACTACATCAACTAACATTGGTAATGCGGGAAATGCTCCCTTGGCTAAACAGGCTTTTGAACCACAGCGAAGGCCGAAATTTAAAGCGCGTTTTACTATTTGCTGATTGTTGAGTTTATCCGTGAGCAATATATTTTCATCATTATGATTTAAATAATACAAAACCCCGGCAATAAACGCATCGCCCGCACTGGTGGTATCAACCGCCGTAATAATTGGTGCAGCTTCAGTAAATGCAAATGCGTTATGGTAAACGGTTGCAGGCGCGGGACCATCGGTTAAAAACACTAAGCTAACATCCGTATCTAGAATCGATTGCAAGTAATCATCAGGTGTTTGCTGTGTTTGCTCAGCTAAAAAATTTAGCTCATCCCGCGATAGCTTAACTATATCGCAATAGGCGTAACACGCGTGTACATTTTGCTCAATGTCATTGCTATTTTGCCACAAGCTATAGCGTAAATTCACATCAAAGCTGACTAGCTTATGGTTCTTTTTAGCCAGCTTTAAAGCATTGATCGTGGTGCGCGCAATGGCTAAATTAGTTAACGTGTTGGAACAAAAGTGTAGGGTACTCAATTCATCCCATTTGATATGGTTTAAATGCTCACTCGTTAACAGTAAATCGGCGGTATTGTGGCGATAAAAATTAAAGCTGCGTTCACCGGTTTCATCCAAACTGACAATAACCACGGCCGTTTGAGAGTCTTTAATTGTAAATAAGTACTCTGTACTTACCTTATATTGCGCAAGCGATTTACTTAATTGTTTAGCAAAATAGTCATCGCCCATACCGCCACAAAAAGCCGCTTTGCCGCCCAGTTTGGCATAACCTACCGCTACATTGGCAGGAGCGCCGCCAGCAATGGGCAAATAAGCACTGTTTTGAGAATCTTGCGGCAGCATATCAATAAGCAGCTCGCCAAGGCTAAGTAATTTGGTCATATTGTAAATCCTAAAAAACCTAGCAAGGGCTAGGTCAAAAGTAGTGGGAGAGTCTTTCAAGGTAAATAGATGTTAGGAGATCAAGCGCTGAAAATACATTATTCAGCGCTTAAAAATACTAAAGCTCGGTTAATTAAATAGGTATTTAAGTGTTAGTGACGTTGTGCGGCCGTTAATAGTGCGGGCACGAATAATATTATTATCTGGGATAGAACTTTCTTCGGCTTCAGTAATACCGACTGTATCAAATAGGTTATTTACATTAAGCGCGATGCTAAGGTTTTCAGATAAATCGTAGCTTACAAAGCCATTTACTTGGGTGTAACCATCAAATTTAAGGTCGTTGTTGTCTTGAGCGTATGCATCGGTAGTACCAATAAAGCTTACACCAGCTGCACCTTTCTCGTAGCTATAACGCGCCATTAGTGAGTAAATTAAATCTGCTTGGCGTCGAGGCGTATTACCTTCTACTTCCGGTGTTAGTGCATCTTTAACGATTTCAGCATCGGTCCAGGTTAAGTTACCGCGAAAATCCCACGCATCGATGAAGTAAGTTGATTCAATCTCAATCCCTTTGGCTTCGTATTCACGGTCGAAAAAGGTTTGTGATGTAGCTTCAAAATTTTGCTCTTCAGTTTCTGCATAAAAAGCAGTTGCAAATACAGAGAAGGAATCAAAACGTTTTTTAACCCCAAACTCATATTGATTAACTTCATCTACAGCATCTTCTTTCGCAACAGAGCCATCTGCACGTATTTTACCAAATAAAAGTCGGTCAGCATTCGCTCGTCCGCCTTTACTGATACGAGCAAATGTTGCCAGACTTGGGTCAATTTGATAGTTAGCACCAATTGAATAAGATGTGTAGTTCCAGTCGTAGTTAACTGGGCTGGCATTAGTAATATCAATGCCTGCAACATTTTGTTCAGGAACGGATATTTCACCATCACGATTCATATCAACTGTAGAGGTTACTGCACCTGCGTAATTACCGCGAGCTTCGCCACTATCGTAACGGGCACTTGCATCAATACTTACATCGCCAAGTTTTGTAGAAAATGCAACGTACGGGGCGCGAGTGTCGTATTCTGTGTCGTAATCACGCTGACAACAGTTACCCCAAAAAGGTGTTCCGTATGCGTATAAACCATTTTCAGAAAACTCAGTACCATCGGCAGCTGTGACATTTAATAAGGCTGCGTTATCGCCCTTAAGCTCCATTAGATAAGAGTTCCATAACCACGACATGGCAATGTTTTGCGTTGATGCGTAGTAACCAAACGTAATACTGGTGTCGTCATCGAGCGATTTAGTCAATTTAAAGTCGTTCACAATAGAGTCAAAGTCGTTCATTGTGACGTCAAACGTATGAATACGCATTGCTAAATTGTCTTTAAATGCAGCCCCAGTATTTGCATTGCTGAGTGTTGCACCTGCGCCGCCAATACTTTCTGCAATCGACGTTGCACTGCCTACTTCAGCAGGAATAAGTGAATTAAAGTTACCGCTTACAGATGATTTACGAAAACGGTTTTCGATACGCCAATCATTATCTAAGTCAAATACTGCTTCAAAGCCAATTGAGTCAACGTTAGGGTTCATACCGTCGCGAATATCGCCACTGCTAATTTGGTTTTCGCCGTTTAGACGCACTGTTTTTGTAAATAATGCCGAGTGTGGTGTATCCGATTGTGCGTCAAACCCAGGGATAGAATCGCCATTTGCATACATTGGCATCGGTAAGTAACCTACGCTTTTATCATCTAAATGCTTGTAATAAATTCGAACATAGCCGTTTTCAAAATCTTTGGTTAGGTTGGCTTTAATTTGCCCGCCTTTATTTGATGTGTAACCTGTTTCGCGTGGACCTTCACCTTGGCGAACAAAGCCACCGACATGAAAACGTACACTATCGCTTAGGTAAGTACCGTATTCAAAGTCTGTACGAACGCTATCGTAATCGAGGCCCAGAGTAGTTGATACGCTGCCTGATTCGTTTTCACCATTTTTAGAAATAAAGTTAATAATGCCACCAGGTGCATTACTTGCAGCCGTCGATGCTGAGCCGCCACGAATTGATTCGATTGTTTGTACTGTATTATCTAAGCGCATAAAAATATCAGCGTTACCAAAAGCGATATCACCGTATTGCAGTACAGGTAAACCGTCTTCTTGTAATTGTAAAAATTTCGCACCGCCAGATGCCACAGGTAAACCACGCACAGCAATGTTTGCGTTACCTTCACCACCGGTCGATTCTGCGCGAATACCCGGAATGATTCTAAACGCCTCAGCGGTTGAGCGAGGTGTAGACACTTCAACCTGTTCAAGCGACAAGCTACTGACTGATACGCTTGATGCCATAATCGTTGTACGACGTGGTACACCAGTTACAACGATTGTTTCAAGACCTTTGTTAGCTTGTACTTGAGAATTTTGATCTTGTTGTTGCGCATGTACGCCTTGGCTTACGGCAAGTGCTAATGCACTGATTAAATATAAAGGTGTGTTGTGTGTTGTCATGGTTACGCCTCGTTGTGTTGAACCCAATTGGATTTGTATTTTTACTTAATCGATTAAGTAAAAATAACAAATATTTTACAAGAAGCAAATTATTTTGTGCTTAATTTGCTCTTTTTTTATTCATTCATTGATTTATAAAGTATTTTTTATTGTCTTAGAATATAGGTTTACTCAGTTACAGGGTTATCTTGCTGTAAAGCCGTTGCTGATGGATCTTTAAAATAATTAAACAGCATAGCTAAAAATAAAATGACAGCAAAGCCCGTAGCTAAATAAAAACCGTAACGCACATGGCCAAAGTAATCGCTGATCATACCCATGAACAAGGGTGCTAAAGCCGCCGAAAGTGCGGTAAAAAATAATATCACGCCCGCCACAGCACCGTGCTGTTGCACTGCAAAGCAGGATATACCTTTAGAGTTTAAAGTCGGATAAACCATCGACATAAATAACCCCGAAAGCGGCAATAAACCCACAGCCCAATCAACGCCACCGAATAATGTACCGACATAACACAGCGCAATGCCTAAGCTTAAATAGGCCATAACACCTTGCCAGCTATAGCGGTTTAGTAACCATACGGCAATAAATCGCCCTGCGGCACGCAGTACAAAAAATATTGTCAATGCATAGGTTGCAAGTAGTGGCCAAGAGCCAGTATAATCTTTTAACAGCGTAGGCATCCATACATAAATAGCAACCTCCGTGGCCACATAAAGGGCAATTGCCAGAGAAAAACCTAGCGCATACGGATTTTTGATCATTTTCATGGTGGTGGCAAGCGAAGTGGGCTTTGCTGTGGTTTTTACAACGGCTGGGTAGTCTGCACGCCACGCTAGTAAAGCGAGAATTAAACACATTACACCTGCAATAATGTACAGGTAAGTCCAGCTTACATTTTGCACCAGTAAGACGCCTACTAGAGCTGGCCCTACAATGGCGCCTATGCCAAAAAAGCCTTCTACCTTATTCATCGTTTTAGTGTGATCTTCGTTACTATGTGAAATATCACCAAGTAACGCAAGCGCACCCGTTTTAAATAAACCAATGGCTAAGCCTATGCAGCAAAGTAGCAATAAAAAGAAGGTAAAGCTGGTGCTAAACGCAAACAAGAAACAGCTCGCCGAAAATATTAAAAGGCCTAGCATGATGGTTGTTTTACGCCCTAAACTGTCTGCTAAAAAACCTAAAAACAATCCACTAAAAGCAATTAGCGCCATAGGTGCATAATGGAACGCGCTTGCTTGGGTCATGCTTAAACCAAACTCTTTAATAAGTTCAGGTATGATCATGCCCACCGCATCAGAAGTCATGGCAAACATAAAAAACATCATATATGTAAGCCAGCGTATTTGTTGCAACGGGTCGCTGCTTACGTGTGTGTGTGATTTTGTCATGTACTTTTTTCCTCGTTAAATGCTCAGTTAACACTCAGTAAGTCAGTTAGTTACTTATTGTAGTATTACGTAAGCCACGATTTTTGTATGTAAAATTATTAAAAATTACTTGTAAATTCTCACTCGCTAGTTAAAGATATATCTTAATCGATTAAGTTTCAACATGGTAATCACACAATGATGAAGAATAAAGTTCAATTGATCACATACGCTGATCGGATCACTGGTCAAGATATCAACGCATTGACCACACTTTTAAATGGCCCATTACACGGCGTATTTGGAGGTGTGCACCTATTGCCCTTCTATAATCCAATTGATGGTAGTGATGCAGGCTTTGACCCTATTGATCATAGTGCCGTGGATGAACGGATCGGTACTTGGCAAGACATTCAAGTGTTAGGCGCAGACTATGATCTGATGGCCGATTTGATTGTAAACCACGTATCGGCGCAATCTTTTCAGTTTCAGGACGTACTGGCAAAAGGCAAAGCATCTTCGTTTTGGGATTTATTTTTAACTAAAGAAGATGTCTTTCCAAATGGCATGAGCGACGCCGAGCAAAAAGCGATTTATCGCCCGCGCCCTGGCAGTTGTTTTACTCCAATGCCATGTGGCGATGGTCAAACGTATGATTTTTGGACCACGTTTACCGATAATCAAATCGACATTAATGTTAAAGTTGCTGCGGGCATTGCGTATTTAAATAATGTATTAACGAAGTTCTCTGCTAATAACGTTAATATTATTCGTTTAGATGCGGCGGGTTACGCGATTAAGCAAGCCGGCACAAACTGCTTTATGCTAGATGAAACGTTTGATTATTTAGATAAGTTATCGGCGCAAGCTAATGCATTGGGTATGGAAACAATTGCTGAAATCCACAGCCATTATCAAACTCAAGTTGACGTCGCAAAGCGGGTCAATATGGTTTATGACTTCGCATTACCACCATTGATTTTGCACAGCTTATTTACCAATAACAGTGATGCACTTGTAAAGTGGTTAAATATTTCACCACGTAATTGCTTAACAGTACTCGATACCCATGATGGCATTGGTATTATTGATGCGGGTCCAATGGGTGATAAGCCAGGATTATTAAATGCAGCGCAAATTGATAATCTAGTTGAAACTATTCATGCAAATAGCAATAACCAAAGCCGCCAAGCAACTGGGGCTGCTGCCAGTAATGTCGACTTGTACCAAGTAAATTGCACTTATTACAATGCGTTAGGCGCAAATGATTTTGACTATTTAGTTGCGCGCGCGATTCAATTTTTTGCACCCGGCGTACCACAAGTTTACTACGGTGGCTTATTCGCAGCTGAAAATGATATGGCGTTACTAGCAAAATCAAATGTAGGTCGTGATATTAATCGTCCATATTTAGATGCTGATATCATTGCGCAGTCTCTTGCAAAGCCTGTTGTACAGGGATTACTAAAATTAATTGAGATACGTAATACTCACAGTGCCTTTGCAGGTGAGTTTAGTGTTGAAGGTGATGACAATAGTTGTGCTTTAAAGTGGCTATTAAACGACAGTGAAATTGTCCTAAAAGTTAATTTTGCACGTCGCGAAGCGTTAATAATTGCACGCACTGGGAATGAGCAAATACTCACCTCACTAAATGATTTGTTAAACTAAGTTAACCTTACAATCAGTCACTTATCAGCCACTATGACCTAACTGTAATTGGTAGTTGATAAGTGCTTTTTGCTCTTTTTTGCTAATAAATAAATTAGCTGCTAATGCTCCTTTTTCTTCACTATTTTGATGAATAGTTGTTAATGTTGGCATAGAGCGCTGCGCTTCATCAATGCCATCAAATCCAACAATTCGCAATTCTTGGGGTATTTTTATACCTATTTTAACTGCTTCGCGAATTGCCGCGAGGGCAATAAGATCACTCATACAAAGTAATACATTGGGTCTAGGTATGCAGTTGAGCGCTTCTTTTGCTGCGATGCTTGCATAACGTTCGCTACTTTCTGGAATATTCCAAGTTCTATCGTCACCTAAGGTAATGTTAACTTCGCTTAATGCTTTTTGATAACCTCGTAATCTTTGATGTGCAATTGATTGACCGGCTTCGCATTCATGGTGCTCATATACACGACACAATACATTTTCATCTAATAACCGCAGTCCCAATATAGCGACCTGATCAGCACTGCTTTTTAATACGTGTTTGGCCACTTCATAACTAGCTTGTTCGTTATCTATGTTTACTGAGGCATTACGATCAATATCAAAATCAACGGTAACCACATGTTTGGGTACAATTTTTAATTGATCTACAAGTGATTGATTGCGCGGACGACCATAACAAATAAAGCCATCAACAAAATCTAATACGCTGTTAAGGTTTTGACTATTTCCCGAAAATAATAATAAGTTAATATTGTTTTTTTCAAGGATAGAAGCCACACCACGCATAAAACTACTGGCCACAGGATCCGACACCATATACTCAATACTGTCAGGTAATACCAGCGCAACAATATTAAATTTACCACGGCGTAATGACTGCGCTGCTTTATTGGGGCCAAAATAGCCAAGCTCTTTACACGCCAATAAAATAGACTCGCGACGACTTTTTGATAGTTGATCTGGACGATTAAATGCATTTGAAACGGTGGCGTTAGAAACGCCTAATTCTTTGGCGATGCTTTTTAATGTCCAATGTTTTTTTTGGGTCATACGACTTCTCATGATAGTGAACGCGATTCACTAATAAATTACCATATTTCACGCTAAATCAAAGTGTTAATTATATTGTAGCGTGTATAGCAAGTTACGTAATTAGGTATTAGGAACAAGAATGAACTAGAAAGTGGTTGTTATTAATAATAAAGTACTGGCTTTTTTATATCTGATAGCTTACTAACTCACACGTTACTGTTTGGGTGATTTTTCACAAAGTCGCCTTATCATTTATATCTTTACATATGTACCCTTTTTGATGATAAAGTGCTGTTGTTTTCTATTTTGCTACAACTAATGAATTAAAAATTTTTTAGTTTTAGGCAAAGTATATTGTATGTAATGGCGATTATATGTTGCAAATTGCGTCCTCGATAACCCGTTCTGGATTGAAATAATAAAATTTATCAAAGGTAAATTATGAAAATGAATAGATTGATTTTGGCGTTACCGTTACTAGGGGCAAGCTCTATGGCGCTTGCTAATACGACCCATCAGCGCGTATTCAAGCCACAAGCTGCGATTGTTGAACGTGTGCATCATCATGGCGTTGAACACGGCCATAATGAAAAAGCACCAATAGCACAGCTGCAATCACAACCCCAAAAATTTAGTATGTTAATGATGCGTAGCCAAGCGGCCACAGTCAGCTGCGATTTAAATGCACTGGCTAATGCTAGTTCAACGAGCATTATTACTGAGCTTAAAAATCAAGGTAGTGGCTGTGTTAATGAACTATTTAGTGCATCAGCATCAACTCAGAGCCTAGTATTTAGTTCTGATAATATGTATGCGGTTGCTAATCATGCAAAGTCACTCTCACAGACTTATGCTGGCGGTGGTGACATTGAACTCGAGGCATTGTTCCTATATTTACGAGCTGGTTTTTATGCGGAATTTTACAACGACAACGTGAGCTTTAGCTCTTGGGTTACGCCTGCCGTAATTGATGCGATAGATGCTTTTGTAAACAACAGCCATTTTTATGACGATAATGACGGCCACGGTAAAACGCTTTCTGAAGTGATCATTACGATGGACAGCGCTGAACAGCAACATCGTTACTTGTATGTGGTGAAACAGTGGCTAACGCGTTTTAACGAAAGCTATGCTGCAAAATGGAATATACGCAGTGCGGTGAATGGTATTTTTACTTTGCTTTATCGCGGCCAGTGGAATGATGCATTTGTTACAGCTGTAGCTAGCGATACTGATTTAGTTACTAAGCTGAATGCATTTACCCAAAAGCAGTGGATGATTGACTCTGACGCACAATATTTAATTGTTAATGCAGCCAGTGAGCTTGCGCGCCTTAAGCAATATTCCGACACTGCTATTCAAGCTACTGTTGATACTGGCTTAAAAGCGGTTTTTAGTACTTATAACAGCTTTGGCTATGGTGATGCAGTATGGCTTGCTGCGGCAGATTCTGTCAGTTATTACGCTGATTGTAATGACTATGGTATTTGTGGCTTTGTTGATGAACTTACTCAGCAAGCGCTTTCGCAAAATTATAGCTGTAGTAGCACTATTAAAATTCGCTCACAAAATATGACTGCAGCACAACATACAGCTGCATGTGCTGCAATGGGCGCAGAAGAAGGTTTATTTCACACTAAACTTGCCACCAATAACGCCCCAGTTGCCGATGATAACAATAGTTTTTTACAAGTAAATATATTTGATAGCAGCGATGATTATAGTAAATACGCAGGTGCGATTTTTGGCATTAACACCAATAATGGCGGCATGTATTTAGAAGGTGACCCCGCAGTTGTGGGTAATCAAGCAAATTTTATTGCCTATGAGGCGAGCTACGCCAATGCTGAGCATTACGTGTGGAATCTAGAGCATGAATATGTGCATTACTTAGATGGTCGTTTTGACTTATATGGAAACTTTAATTCACCAACTGAAGATATTGTGTGGTGGTCAGAAGGCGTTGCAGAATATGTTGCTAATCTTGATAATAATGACGCCGCTAAAAATACCATCAGTGATGGTTCGCGTTATACCTTAGCGCAAGTATTTGCCACTAACTATGACGGTTTTGATCAAGACCGTATTTATCGCTGGGGTTACTTAGCTGTGCGCTTTATGTTCGAACGCCATTACAGTGAAATTAATGCCATGCTTGCAGATACACGCATTGGTAATTGGAGTGCTTATAAAGCGAAAACTGTGCAGTGGGCAAATAATTATGAAAACGAGTTTGTACAATGGTGTGATGACTTAGTTGCAGGTACAACCACTAATACGCCACCAATCGCATACATCAATGGACCTTATGCCGGTATGCAAAACAATGAGATCAATTTTACGAGCAATGGCAGTATTGACAGTGACGGCTCAATTGTTAGTTATCAGTGGAGCTTTGGTGATGGCAGTAGTTCTAATCAAGCAAACCCGGTGCATACTTATACAACATCAGGACAATATAGCGTATCGTTAACGGTTGTTGATAACCAAGGTGCCAGCCAAACCGCATCAACATTGGCTAGTATTGAAGAGGATAGCAGCGTTGGTAACGGCGAGTTGATAAACGCTCAACCAATGACTATTGCTGGCGAGCAAGATGAGCTGTTGTATTTCAGCTTTGATGTACCGCAAGGTGCCAGCGACTTAGTGTTTAGCTTAAGTGGTGGCACGGGCGATGCTGATTTATATGTGAGTTATGCTGCTACACCAACAATGGATAGTTATGATTGTCGTCCTTATGTCGGTGGTAATAGTGAACAATGTGTAATAAATCCTGCGCAAGCAGGTGTTTATCAAGTAATGATTCGTGGCTATAACATGTTTGATAATGTGAAATTAACCGCTTCATACACAGGAGTAAGTAGTAGTGTACCTGATGCATGTGCTACCCAAGGTAGTCGTAGCAATGGCCGTTTAAATGACGGTGAAGTGATTTGTTTGGGTAACAGCGATCCTATGTGGTTTAGTATTGCTGACGTACAAAGTCAAAGTGGTGTGGCGATAACTACCGCTAATGGCAGTGGCGACATCAGCCTAAGTTATTCAAACAGCAGCTGGCCAAATGGCAGTAATGAACAGGCTCAGTCCAGTAATAGCGGCAATAGCGAATGTATTTATATTAGTGATCAAAGCCAATATTGGGGTTATTTAAAGGTGTCGGGTAATAGTACTGGTGCAAGTCTAGTGGTTGATTTTAATAGCCAAGGGTGTCGTTAAAATTATCATATTAAAAAAGTAAAGCACCTACAGCAAAGCCCATCTAGATGGGCTTTTTTAGTGTTGTAACTTAAGCGTTAAAGTGAGTTTAGATTGCTCGTTTATACACCGCGAGTGGATGCGAAGTACTTAACGATACGTGCACGCTATCGCCAGGGTATACAACGACTTCGTGGCTTACGCGGCTAGTAACCACTGTTTTACAGGCAAGCTCTACTGCACATAAACGACTCCCTCCTTCAAAGCGTACCCATACGACCACACCGTTGTTGCCGATCTCACCTTGTACTAGCATTACATCGTCGGGGCGAAGTAGGACATCCACCTCACCTTGTTGGCAATCTACGCCGTGAGCGGGCACATTGCCGATGGCTGTAGTTGCTTGATTATTCTCAAAAAAACCGTTAATGAAACTTGCTTCACCTAAAAAACGTGCAACAAAGCGATTGTTGGGCACACTAAAACAACGCTCAGGAGTATCAAGTTGCTGGATTTTTCCGGCCTTGAGCACACCCACACGATCGCCTATTGATAAAGCTTCTTCTTGATCATGAGTCACCCAAATTGCAGGCACGCCAGCTTTTTTCAGGGCATTTCGGATATCCCAGCGCAGCATATCTTTTAGTGCCGCATCAAGGTTTGAAAGCGGCTCATCAAGTAACACAAAGTCAGGTTGGTGGGCAAGGGTACGTGCTAGTGCAACTCGTTGTTTTTGACCGCCTGAAAGGGTGGCTGGCTTTTTATGACGAAAGTCATCAAGACCCAGTAGGGCTATCCAATGATCAGCAACGGCGGTATCTTTTAAACGAAAGCCAATGTTTTGCTCAACGGTTAAATGAGGGAATAACGCAAAGTCTTGAAATACCATACCTACGCTGCGTTTCTCAGGTGGCACAGTCAATTTAGGGGTAGCCTGCCATTTACCTAAGTTAATTTCACCTTCGCTAATAGGAATTAGTCCGGCGAGCGCTTGTAAAATTGTGCTTTTACCACAGCCCGTAGGGCCTACTAGCATGAGAATTTCACTTTCACCAAGCAACAAATTTAGGTCGCTTACTACACGGTTACTGCCATAATCTATAGACAACTGGCTTACAGATAGCATTTGTATTTAAATCCTCAATGTTCGAGTTGGTTACGTTTTTCGCCAGACATCATAATAGCTAAACCGCACGCAGAAATCAGTACTAACAATAACCCAGGAATAGCAGCACGACCAAAATAGCCCGCCTCATAAACACGCCATAAATAAGTCGATAGTGTTTCAAAGCCAGTTGGGCCAAGTAATAAGGTTGCTTCTAATTCACGCATGGATTCTAAAAATACTAAAGCGGCACCGGCTATGATCCCACGCATTGTTAGTGGTAAAGTTATGCGGGTAAATGCTTCGCGCGGACTGGCGCCTAAGACCCGCGCAGATTTAACTAAACTTGGATCAAGGTGCTCAGTGCTAGTGCGCACAGAGCCTACCGCTAAGGGTAAAAAACGCAGCATATAGGCAATGATCAACAGCCCTAATGTTTGATATAAAAACGGCAATTGCAAACCACCGTAAACTAGCGCGGTGCCCATTACAATACCTGGAATACCAAAACCAAAGTAAGTAACACGCTCCATGATACGACCCGCTTTACCGCTAAGTGCAGCATGGGCAACAGGGATAGCTACAATCACCGCAACCACTGCAGCAATGGCTGAGGCATACGCTGAATTCCACGCGATGCTAAAATCAAATGAGCTAAAGCCATCACGTGCTAACCACAGCGAAAATATCGCCAGAGGTAAGCCAATGGCTAATAATAAAATAGGCGCAAAAGTGGCAAACATAGCCGCTAGTTGCAACTTACTAGGAAACAAAATTAATGGCCGGCCATGGCGTTCGCTAGCCGTTTTAATTTGTGACTCAATCAACAGTAAAAAGCCCACAATCACCAACAACTGTAACGATAACATTGCTGCACGACTTAACTCAAACGCATTGTACTCGACATAAATAACCCGGGTAAAGGTATCAAGGCGCATCATTGCAGGTGTGCCAAAGTCAGACAAAGTATACAGTGCAACCAATAACGAACCTGCGGCAATGCCATTTACTACACGGGGTAAAATGACTTTAAATACACTTTCGGTCATCGACATACCTAAGGTGCGGGCCGCATTAACCATGCTTGCATCAAGACTAAGTAAAGATGAGCGGGTAGTCATCATTACAAATGGAAATGTGTAAAGAGTCATGACAATAGCTGCGCCGCTGAGTCCATCCATCGATGGCAGTTCAATACCAAGTAGATTATGTATCTCTCCGCCGGAGCCAAAAGCCGCATAAAGCGTAAATGCACCAATGTAACTGGGAATGGCTAGAGGCGCGGCAAAAAACACCAACCATACTTTTTTAAACGGTAAGCGCACATAAGCGCTGATAAATGCTAACGGTACTCCGATTAAAATAGAACCAATGACCGTTAATACCATCAAGGACAAAGTATTGCCGAGAATACTTAAATTATGATTATCAAACAAAGAGCTGGCATCAGTGGCCAGCGTTATTAAAATAAAGATAGGAGATAAAACAATAAGCGCTGCAAGCAGCGCCATTGGGTAAGAAGCTGGTAGTCGCATTACAGTACGCCGCTATTTCGCATCAAAGCTATGGTTGGCCGAAGATCAGCTAACTGTGTTAAGTCCACTTTGGGTGGTGAAATATTGGCTAAAGATGGTAACCCTTCAGGTAGAGGGACACCATTTACCAGCGGAATTTCATAGGCTTCACGAGCCAAGTAACCTTGCACTTCGATGCTTAATAAATAGCGCATAAAGTGAGTGGCAAGAGGGTCGTCGTTCAATGCCAAAATACCTGATGCATTGACTAAACAGCCAGCATCTTGTTGGGTAAATGCTAAATCAAGTTTGGCATCTGGTTTGCCTGATTTTAAACGTAAGGTGTAATAGTGATTAGCAAAACCAATATCCACTTCACCACGTTCAACGGCCATTACTACACCCAACTCACCGGCATAGGTTTTAGCACGCTTCTTAATCTTTTTCAGCCATTTCGCTGTTTTATCGTCACCTTCGAGAATACGCATTGCCGTTACAAATGATTGAAACGATGCATACGCAGGTGCCCAGCCAATGCTTAAGTCACTATCAGCAATGTTCATAATACTGGTTGGAATTTGCTCTTTGGTCAAACGCGAAGTGTTATAGGGTATGGTGCGCACACGACCGGTGACAGGGGCCCAATCTTTATAGCGAAACTGTGGTTGCAACTGCGCTGATAGATCACTCGGAATTGGTTGTGCAAGGCCGGCATCTGAAACCAAGCCAATAGCGCCAGAATCAACAGCCCAAAACAAATCGGCTCTACGCACCCCTGCTTTTGCTTCAGCAACAATGGTATTGGCTAAAGCTGCTGTAGGACCACGACGAATGCCTAGTTTAAAGTTGGGGTTTCTGTCTTGAATTGCTTGTAGCACATTTTCATACAAACCACCTTCACCACGACCTAGGTATAAGGTCAGCTCACCTTCAAGTTTAGGTAAGTCATCAACAGAAACTGGGTTTGCTATGTTGGCAGCTAGTGCGCGAGAAAGAGGCAATGGTAATGCACCGATTGCCCCAAACGCAGCTAGGCCTTGTATAAAGGTCCTACGCTTCACTTAAAATACATCCTTACGTGCTTTTTCGGCTTTTTCGAGTAATACCTTGGCGCGGTCTAATTTAGTGTGCATGCTACTTACCACATCGCGTACTTCATCAACACTTTTGTTATCTGAAATTGCTTTTGGCAGTGTCACGTTAAAATCTTTTTCTAATATTTCAACAAGTTTGGCATCTTGTTCGATAAGTGTGCCTTCAACACCTTCAAATAGGTGAAGGTAAGTATCGTGCACAATGCTGGTTGCTTCATCACTTAAACGCTCTGCATATTTGGCAATGACACGATCAAGTTTATGTTTAATTTCATCGATTGTAGCACTTTGAGTCATGCTTGTGGTTGCAGTTGCTTTAACGTTTGCAAGCAAACCTTTTTGTTGAAATTGCGCCGCTAGTTTAACTGCGCCAAGACCTTGCCACAAGGCAGCATTCATCGCTTGTTGTTCTTTACGAGCTTCAGTCGCCGGCTTGTTATTATCAATGGCCATTTTTACGCCATAAATACCTTGCCAGATTGACGCATATACCGGCACAAAATTTGTTTCAATCGCGCTGTGAAACTTCACTGATTCCCAATACTCGATTAGGTCATCGCTTTTTACTGCTTTTACGCCTTTGCTTTCATAGTCGCTTACCATGGTATCGACTTTGCCGATCATCCATTCAACTTCTTCTGAGTAATCTTTGATATTTGCTTGTAAGTGATTTACATGTTCGCCAATAGGGCCATTAGCAAATGCAGGTTGCGCAACAAATGCTGATACTAAAAGAAGGCTCACACCTAAGGTTGTTGCTGATTTAAATAATGCTTTCATGAAAGTGGATCCGAAAAGATGATTGTAAATGATAGGCATTATCATATATGTAACCATGACTAAAATCAAGGATACTAATTTTACGGACTAAATTCTATTTTGTCTTTATTTATAAAGCATTTGGCGATATTAGGGACGTGCCAACGGGTCGTTGAGTTGTGGCTAAAGCAAAGCAGCTAAGAGGTTATTTCTTAGCTGCTAACTAAATTATAAGTTTATCCGTTTGATAAGTCGGATCTCCTCCCCATCGACATCTAATAACGCAGTGACGGTGATCAACATCGGTTCGCTACTCGCTGTGAATTTAAATTGATAGTTTTGTACTGCATAAGGCGCAATCTCCACAGGGTGTTTTTGTGTCATTACACTTTCAAGCTGTATAAAGGGCGTAGCTGTCAGTGTTATTTGCCCCGTTGTCGCACCTGAATAAGGGCCTGATAGGGTCGCGGTAAATAGCCAATCACCCGCGTTATTTTTAGTCTGAGTGAGTGTCATCCCAACTCCGTTGAAAGGGACATTAGCAGCACTAATTTCACGGGTTTTATTTAATCCTTGCCAATTAAGATCTTGTTCGACAACAATTGTTTGAGCTTGTGTTGACGCTGGTAAGTGAATGTTGTGGATACCGGGTTTTAAGAGCTGACGGAGATGGTGCTTGTTAAGCACCTTACCTGCAGTTGCAAAGCTAACTTGGGCGGCCAATTGCAGCTCAAAATCGGTAGGGTTTTCGACGCGTAAAAAGGCTTTGTTGTGGTGATAGTAAACACCAGAATTAATACCACTGAGTGCGCTAAAACCACTATTACCTAATAGGGTTTTATAGCGGTTAAATATAACTGCAAGTTCAGCATTTATGGCTGTATGGTTGCTCGGCTGAGGTAATTTTGCCATTAACTTACTCAGCTCGACATCGCAATTAACCAGTTTGCGCTGATGTTGTTGGCAGGTTCTAAACACTCGATTTAATAATTTATAACCTGTAAATAGCCACGGATCAGTAAGCTGTGTTTGGTTTTGTGCTGCTAAATTTAAATATTTAGCATCGCCAGCTGGCGTTGCAAATAAGTAAGGTGTGATCTGGTGATTGTTATTTTTACTTAATAAGCTGATTTTTTGTGTATCGAGTGCGGCTGTTATTTTAGTCGATAAAGCAAGGGTAAATGTTTGCCCAATGATATTCGTCCCGTTATCCGCTTTTAAGCCCACCGTTAGTTGGCTGCTCTCTAATGTAAGGTTTAAACCAAGTGTTGCGTGTTGAGCTAAAGCGGCTTTTAACTCAGGACTAAGTGCGATTTGCACAGGCTGAAAATCCTTGAAATTACGTGCGGTTATTATTAACCGCTCAGCATCTTCTATTAATAGTTTTAGTAATTGGTCGTCATTCGCTTGCTCATTACCAATAAACGTAGTGCGGTATTGTTGGTTTTGCTCGCTGCGCTTGCCTTGCATGGCAATGCCTATTTCACCGCGCTGTAATTGTGCCGGTTCAAATTCAATTAAAGCAGCCACTTGGTGCTTATTTGTCAGATCGATTAACGCATTTACTTGTGGTGCGGGAAAGTCCATCACTGGGTGCGATACATCAGTAGTGAGAGCGGGGTTTATATCCAATCGAGATAAGGTATTTGAATCTGTATTTCGTAGCCAATAAGCATTACCATTTTGCTCCCACGGGCCTGATACAATATGAAAACTGGGTTTTATATTTTGCACAAAGTCAGCAAAGCCTTGCTCTATTGCCTGCCAATCTTTAAAAGTGTGTTTAAGGAGTGAATTGGCTGTGCTGAGCGTGGCGTCACTGTGTGGGTTGGCAAGCCTAAGTTGCTGCACAAAATATGCAAAATATTGTGCGCGTTCTGGAGAGCTTAAAAGGTAATGAATGATAAAAAAATTAAGGCCGCGTTTAAGTGCAGGATCATCGTTTATTTGCTCAAGAGTGGGTTTATCAGCACTGTAATATTGCTTTAAACCGGTCTCAATATAATTCATAGGGGCACGATCAAACACCATCACAGTCAGTTGTTTTTGCTTGGCATCGTAAACATGGTGAGCGACCGAGTCGGCTAAGCCTTCGGTGATCCAATTAGGCGCCCAGGTTGAATGACCGTTTAAAGCCATGTGAAAAGCATGCATGGTTTCGTGAATGACAATATAGCGTTGGTGATGCTCACGATGGCTTGGGAAGTTATATCCTGCGCGGTTATAAAACATAGTTTCGCCGCCTGCGGTTTTATGTACGCCTCTTAAAAAACCGTCATCAAGCATGGCCTCGCGCACTCTATCGCGGCTGCTACCATACACTACAGCGATACGCTGGCGTTCAATATTAGGTGGCTCCATACCGAATAGTGCAACATAGTGTGGATAAGCCATTTCTAAAAGCGCTAAATACAGCGTTACTTTTTCTTTTGGTAAATCACTCTTCAGTGCAAAGTGTTTACTTACCCACCAATCATATCCTCGGCTATTACCAATTTTGCCATCGCTATATGTATAGGGGATGGTTTTCCCTAAGAATGCAATGTCCATTTTGTGTAACGTACTGGTGTAACCTTGTACTGATAGGTCTACTTGCATCTGTTGTGGATCAGTTTCCATAGCACTTGACGTTGTTGTTTGTGGTTGTACGGTCTGCGCAGTATCGGCTTGCGGCTCTTTTTGACACGCGGCAAGTAACAGTAATAACAAAGTGAGTGAGAGTTTTTTCATAATTATAGTTGTTTTATGTGTATATTGTATGCAATATAAAATACTGTGTTTAATTGTGAAAGTAAACTATGAATAATAATCAAATACCAATAACAACCAACTCAGCAGCAAAGCAGAGTAAGCAAACCCCAGCTAATAAAGGCTTTGGTGTGGCATTTTATATTGCAAACACCATGGAAATTTTTGAGCGCTTAGCTTGGTATGGCTTTTTTGCGGTTTCATCTGTCTATATGACTACCCCAGTTGAACAAGGTGGGGTGGGCTTTAATGATGCACAGCGTGGTGCTGTGCAAGGTATTATTCCTTTCTTTTTATATTTATTACCGGTGTTAACAGGCGCGCTGGCTGATCGGTATGGTTATAAAAGGCTGTTTATAATTTCCTTTATAATTATGGCGCCAGGTTACTACTTTTTAGGCCAAGTAACTGACTTTAATTCGTTCTTTATGATTTTAATGTTGGTGGCATTTGGTGCGGCGTGTTTTAAACCTGTGGTGGTTGGTACTATAAGTCGCAGCACGAATGATACTAACCGTGGCCTAGGGTTTGGTATTTTTTACACTATGGTTAATTTGGGCGGCTTTATTGGCCCATTAGTCGCCGGTTATATGCGTGCGATCAGCTGGGATGCGGTATTTGTAATGTCGGCCGTGTGGATTTTGCTTAACTTTATTCCGCTGCTATTTTATCGCGAAACAACCCCATCTTCGCAAGCAAATACCAGCCTTAAGCAGGTATTACAACAAGCTCAACAAGTATTAGGCAACAGCCGCTTTGCACTGTTGTTATTTACTTGTGTGATTATTCTAATGACCGCAGGCGTGAGTTGGCTCAGTTATACGCAAGCTTTTGTATTAATTGCTCTATGGTTAGGGACAAACTGGTTGTGGGATAAAAGTGTCAGTACTAAGCAAAGCCATAACTGGCACTTACAGCCGGTGCGGGTAAGTAACCGTAATTTTGCCTTGTACTTAGCCATATTGACAGGGTTTTGGACTGTGTATAATCAGCTATTTTACACTTTACCGTTGTTTATACGCGATTATACAAACACTCAAGAGTTAGTTGTTTTACTCAGTTACTTTGGTCAATCAACAGTGGATTTTTTTGCGTTTGTTGATAGTGGAGCATTGAGTGAAAAAATTCAGCTTCTATCAGTCAATTATGCATCTTCATCACCTTTAGCGAGCACTGAGCTTGAAGCAATACGCCTTGAATTAGTGCATTTAAAAGTAAACGTGCCAGTGAGCGAAATAGCGCTTTTTATTGAGCAAATAGCGACTAGCGACTTTACCCTGCAACAAAGTAAACAACTTGCCCAGCAATGGCTGGTTTACCGACAAGTTAATCCCGAGTACCTGATTAATTTAGACTTTGCGGCCATAGTATTATTACAAATAATCGTTAGTGTAAAATGCCAAAGATTTAAGGTGATATCGGTTTTGATCAGTGGTTTGATTGTTACTGCGGGTGCTTTTTTAGTGTTATTGCTAATGAGCGCGGGTTTATTAATGACGCAACTGGGCGGAGCGGTCATGATCACGGTTATTTTATTGATTGCCTTGGGTGAAATGCTCACCTCGCCAAAAAGCCAAGAATATGTTGCCAGTATTGCCCCTAAAGATAGCGCTGCAATGTTTATGGGTTATTATTTTGTATCTATGGCACTGGGTTTTTTATTTGCTGGTTTTTTATCAGGTTGGAGCTATGGTTACTTAGTGAAAGAGCTGCAACGTCCGGCACTCATGTGGCTATTATTTGCAATGATCGCGCTTTTCACTGGCTTTGGTTTTTACCTTCTAGCGCGAAATAATAAGGATACCCACAGTGAAACTTAAACAGCGACTTATTTTAATAGCTGCCATGCTGATGTTGAGCTTACAAGCCACAGCAAATGACCCAGTGAGCGGTGAAAATAGTCATTATAAAAATTTAATTGATCGCACGGGAAGTCCATATTATATGCAAGACTTTGCTAGAGGCGAGCATCAACGCTTTAGTCCATTATTTGACTTAGGTGCATGGCATGGTCATTTACTGCCAAGCGATGACAATATCGGAAGCTTTACCGGGCCTGCAATTATTAGCGAAGAATACCTTAATTTTATCGCCCCTTATTTAGAAAAGCTCAGCGTCTATAAAGACCAAAGTCATAAAGTTAAACTCGCCATGAATAGTTACAGCTTGCCGGGTGCTTTAGTGCAAGAATTAACGGGTGATGGCGTAAGTATTCGCATGGAGTTACGTTTTGTAAGTAATCGTACTTCGTTAGTTAAAACACAGATCACAACCAAAAAACCACTCATTTTGCGCTGGGAAGGGCGGTTAGTGAGTAAGTTAACAGCTCAAGACGGTATCGCAAAAGATGCGCGTTCACCTTTTGAAGTATACCCGCAACTGTTACCTCAATGGCAAGTGAGTGATAATACTATCACGCTAAAGTTTGGCAAAGTGCGTGCACATGGCCAGTTACTAACTTCTGGCAGCTCGCAGTTACAATTGCATAAAACGCTATCAGTCAACACCACTCATGAAGCATTAAGCTATGCAAGTGACACAACAATTGATAGCGATACCACGTTTTACACAACTTATTCGTACTTATTAAATAGCCAAGAAGCGGCAAACGAGCAGGCTATTATAAAAGATGTTTTAAACCAGCCCGAGCTGTATTTAGCCCGCAGTGCCACGCGTTGGCAAGGGTATATTAATAGTGCGCTGCGCCCGTTAGCCAGTGCCGATGAAAGGCATAAAAAGTTAGCCGTCAAAAGTATTGAAACCTTGATTGGTAATTGGCGTTCTAAAGCCGGTGCTGTTGGCTTTGATACCGTAAGTCCTGCCGTGACGGGACGCTGGTTTTCCGGTAATCAGACTTGGCCGTGGGATAGTTATAAGCACGCTTTTGCCCTGGCGACTTTTCACCCAGTACTCGCAAAGCAAAATCTCAATGCGGTATTTGAGCACCAAATAACAGCAAATGATGCTGTAAGACCGTGGGATGTAGGGTTTATTCCTGATTTAGTGGCTTATAATTTAAGCCCTGAACGGGGTGGTGATGGGACTAACTGGAACGAACGTAATACTAAACCCAGTTTAGCCGCTTGGGCTGTGTGGCAAGTTTATGAGTACACAAATGATAAGCAGTGGCTTGCGGAAATATTCCCAAAGTTGGTCAGCTATAGAAACTGGTGGCTAACTAATCGAGATCACAATGGCAATGGTGTGCCAGAGTATGGCGCAACAGTTGATAAGGCCCATACAACGGATGACGGTAAATTACGCTTTGAGGTGCAAACAGCAACGGGTTGGGCTGCGCAAAGTGGTCTTGAAAATTATAAGGATCAGCTTATCGCCCATCCACAAAAACAGATAAAGATCCCTGCGCAAACAGCGGCATCGTGGGAGTCGGGCCGAGATGATGCAGCGGTGTTTGGTTTCATTAGCAGTGAACAACTCGCGAAGTATATAAAAAATGGCGGTAAAGCCACTGATTGGCACGTAGGTTTTGCCGAAAATTTTGATAAAGCGGGGCGTTTGATTGGCTACTCATTACTGCAAGAATCAGTCGATCAGGCATCATACATGGCAGCGGATAATCGCTATTTAAGTAAAATTGCTAAAGAGCTGAATTATCCTCGCCAAGCGAGTTATTTTTTAAAACAAGCAGCCAAACTAAGAGCGTATATAAATCGATGTATGTTCGATAGAACAACTGGCTATTATTATGACATTGAAATAGCACCACAACCGTTAGCAAGTGGCTGTGCAGGCAAGCCGTTAGTTAAGCGCGGTAAAGGCCCTGAAGGCTGGTCGCCGCTATTTAATCAAGTAGCCACGGTTGAACAAGCGCAGCAAGTGGTTGATGTAATGCTTGATGAAAAAGAGTTCAATACCTACGTACCACTTGGCAGCGCGGCTTTGAGCAACCCTGCTTTTGGTGCAGATATCTATTGGCGAGGTCGAGTATGGCTTGATCAGCTGTATTTTGGTTTGGTGGGTATGAGTCATTACGGTTATTGTGAAAAGGCGCAGCAACTCAGTGAGCAACTACTTACTCATGCTGATGGCTTATTGGCCAGTGCTCCTATTCGCGAAAATTACAATCCTTTGACGGGCGAACAACAAGGCGCGCCTAATTTCTCGTGGAGTGCCGCGCATTTATTGTTGATAATGCAAAAACAAGGACGTTGGTGTGAGTAGGGCTAAATAAATATTGATATAAACGTTCAATTAAAGGCTAAGTATGTGTGAAATAAATGCTCAACAGCTTATGCAAAACAATAAAATAATACTCTTTGACGGGCAGTGTAAGCTTTGTAATGCATGGTGTAATTTTATTATTAAGCACGATAAAAAGCTGTGTTTTAAATTATGCAGTGTGCAGTCTTTAAAAGGCCAAGCAATCCTCACGCACTTTGGTTACCCAACAGCTAATTTTAAAACCATGATCTATGTTGAAAATAATCAGTGTGTTACCAAAAGTGATGGTGTGATTAATGTTGTTTCACAGTTGGGTTGGCCATGGCCCTTAGCTAACATATTACGAATAATACCGAAACGGATACGCAACTGGGGGTATGATGCCATTGCACTTAACCGGTATCGCTTATTTGGAAAATATAATTATTGCGTGATCCCAAGTCATGAGTATGATCACCACTACTTATAATTTCTTTACAAGGCGGACTGTTGGCAGGTTATTTGGTTAAACTTAATATACTGTTTTTAGTGTTTAGTGCTGGACTATATGCTCAAAATGACACCCATGATGACTCTGCAATCGTGGTAGATGTTCGCGACAGAATTAATCTGCGGATGCAAAATACCGCCCAGTGGTTAGACGATTTACTCGGTGAAGAGGTTAACCCAAACAAAGCCCATGCTAGAGGTTTTTTGCGGTTAGGCTGGCTTCCCCGCAGTGCTGATCTAGCTGAAACAGAAGTACGCTTTAAAGTATCATTAAGCTTACCTAGCTGGGAAAACCGCTTAAATCTAATAATAGATAATGACGCTGACGAATTTAGCCGGTTGCCTTTTGAAACCGACTCCCCAGCTAATCAAAACAATGGTACTGAAGACATAAATGCTGCGCTGCAATTTTTAGTTGAGCGTACCGCTAACTTAGAGGTTGATAATCGTGTTGGCATATCACGTAGCCAACTTTATGGACGCAGTGCACTTCGTTGGAATAAAACATTTAATCAAACGCAGTACTTTGCATCTGCCGGCTTAGAGTATTACTTCTCTGATGGCTTTGGTTACTTTATTAAGCTCTCCAGTGATACTAAGATCAATGAGTTTTATTCGCTGAATGTCTCTGCTAATTACCGTGAAATTGATGACGAAATAGATAGCGAAATGCGCTCAGGTGTTTATTTAAGTTATATACCCGATGCGCAGCGAGCCGCAGTGTTTGGTGCCAATGTACAGAATAGTTTTGATGACTTTACTATCTATACAGTATCGTACCGTTACCGGCAGCAAGTAAAATACAGTTGGCTGTTTTATGAATTAGAGCCGTTTATAGAATACCGAGAAGAACTCAATTATCGCGACGAAGTAGGATTCGCGATTCGTTTAATTGGCTATTATGGCCAGTGATAATGACTAGTTTTTATCTATTATGATAAAATCCCCTCAGTTTAATTTTGTAGAGATAGATCATGGCTAGCACCGCACACGCATTACACATTTTAGTTAAGCATAAAGAACTTGCCGAAGACATAATTCAGCAGTTAAAAAAAGGCGCTAAGTTCCATGTGCTCGCTAAAAAACATTCCTCTTGCCCATCGGGTAAAAAAGGGGGTGATTTAGGCGAATTTAAACGTGGCCAAATGGTTCCGCAATTTGATAAAGTGGCTTTTGGCGCAGAAATATTAGAACCACATTTAGTAAAAACTAAATTTGGTTGGCATGTGATAAAAGTGCTTTATAGAACGTAAGAGTAAAGTTAGCTAGAAAAACGAGTGACTTCGATTTAACGAAAAAACCACCTACAAAGGTGGTTTTTTCGTTTAAGTATCCAGTAACTTTAGCTGCCAACGGCACTTGGTTGTACATCCAAACCATAACCAAACATCACTGCAAGTACGAGCACAATCGATGCTGCTAACATCAATTTAAGTAATAGTGGTAAACAAAAACGGAACCAATGCCCATAAGGGACACCCGCCATGCCTAAAATTCCCATTAATACCGCATTGGTAGGGATAATCATATTTGAAAAGCCATCACCAAATTGATACGCAAGCACTGCAACTTGGCGTGGCACGCCGACTAAATCGCCCAGTGGTGCCATAAGTGGCATAGTGACATACGCTTGCCCAGAACCTGACGGAATAAAGGTATTAAGCACTGTTTGAATTACTAACATGCCAATGGCTGATATTTCAGCACTCACATAAGATAATGGCAGTGACATGCCATGCACTAAGCTATGCAATATTTGCCCATCTTCAAGGATTAAAGCAATACCACGGGCAACACCAATTAAAATAGCGGTGGTGACGAGATCTGAAACACCTTCAATAAAGCGGTTTGCAGCATCATCGGCAGATAAACGGCCCAGAATAGCGATCAACACACCCCACGCGATAAACACGCCGCCTAATTCGTATAAGTACCAGCCTTTGGTTGCAATACCCCATACAGCAACACCTAGCGTGACAATAAAGCTACCTAAAATTAATTTATGACGCAGTGCAAGTTCAGGGTAATGCGGTGTTGCTTGATCATTGAGAGGGCAAGGCACATCAAGCATCATGGATTTACTTGGATCGGCGGCCACCTTTTTAGTGTACTGCCACACATGATGAAAACCAATTAGTACAAAGGGCACAAATATCGCTAAGCGCAACCATAAACCAGAATAAACAGGAATTTCAGCAATCTGCTGGGCAATTAACACTGTGAATGGGTTAAACGCAGACACGCCATAACCAATCCCGTAACCGGCTACAATCATCCCTACTGCTGTCATTGCATCAAGGCGCATAGCTTTACAAAGAGCGACTAATATTAATACAAATGGAATATATTCACCCGCTGTACCAATACTGCTTGATGCTAAGGCAAAACAAAAAACCACCATAAATATAAGTCGTTGCGGCTTTTTACCATGGCGCTCAAGTAAACGGCCAATCAACGCATCAACCGTGCCGGTAGCACGGGCAATGGCCAGTACACCGCCAACAATCAAGACAAAAAAGATCACATCTTGCGCCGCAGCAAAGGCGCGCGGAATCGCCGTTAATAAATCCCAAGGGGTAAGATAGTGACGTTCAGCGACCGTATGATAGGTGCCCGCAAGGACCATTTCCCGACCAGACTCGGTGAGTGTTGTGTCAAAAAAACCTTGTGGTACTAACCAGGTAGCAACTAACGCAGTGACCATCATACCTAGCAGTAAAATCAAAGTATGCGGTACTTTGAAAGAATTACTCATACGTTCTCCATTTTTATAATTGGCGCAGCAGATATGCCTCGCTGTTTTTTGTTAAGGATAACACGAGTTATAAAATCACAATAAAAATAGCAACGTCAGTCTGTAAAGGAATGTAACGGGGGGCACTAAGTTAAAGAAGAAAGTTAGTTAAAAAGCGACGCAACAGGTAAATTGCGTCGCTTGTCATTTTATTACGCTTCTTGCTCGGCGATTTGTTTAAATGCTTGCACAAATGCGTCGCTTGGCTGGCCGCCAGTGAGGGCGTATTGATCGTTAATGATAAAGGTTGGCACTGAGGAAATGCCCATTTGCTGTAGCGCATTTTGCTCGCTGCGTACTTCTTGGAAATACTCGCCTGAGTCTAAAATTTCTTTTGCGCGGGCTCTATCAAGACCAACACTTTGTACTACATCAAGTAGGTTGTCTTGCTCATTAAGGAAAATTAAATCGGTAAAGTGGGCTTTAAATAAAGCGAGTTTTAGCTCGGTTTGTTTGCCTTCAGTGGCAGCCCAAGTGAGTAAGCGATGTAAGTCAAAGCTATTGATCATGATGCGTTTACCGTCAAAATTAAAGGTAAAGCCTGCTTTTTCACCCATCTCTAAAATACGTTTGCGGTTTTCGTCGCCTTGCTCCTCGCTCAGGCCATATTTTTGTTGTAAATGCTCATTTAAATCTTGCCCTTCAATTGGCATATCTGGGTTTAACTCAAATGGCTTCCAGCTGATCTCAGCTGAAAATTCGTCACTTAATTGCGCTAATGCTGTTTCAAGGTTTTTATAACCAATAATGCACCAAGGACACATTACGTCTGAAACGATGTCGATTTTTAGCTTTTTCATGAGTGAGCCTATTTTTTACAGTGTGTACGGGTCTATATGCAGGCGCGAAGGGGTTAATTCAAGAGGGGGGATTTTCAATTTACAGAAATAAGTGCTTAAACTGCACGGTAAGCGTTTACCGTGCAGTCGTTATGATGGACTAGCTTAGTCAGCTAAACCAAAAGGGTCTTCGATGCTATGGGCAGGCTCAGTAAACCATTTTGGCCCTTTATCAGTCATATAGAAATGATCTTCTAAGCGAACGCCAAATTCATCAGGTATAACTAGCATAGGCTCATTACTAAAGCACATACCTGTTGCAAGTGGGGTTTTGTTGCCGCCGACTAAATAAGGCCATTCGTGAATATCTAAGCCAATACCGTGGCCTGTGCGGTGGGGGCAACCTGGCGTTTGATATTCAGGACCTAGCTCTTGCGCGGCTAAGTAACTACGCGCGGCGGCATCGACTGCTTCACAAGGCGCACCAATTTTTGCAGCGTTGAAGGCGGCGATTTGCGCGGCTTTTTCGTAATCCCAAAACTGGCGTTGGCGCTCTGTGGCCTCACCAAACACATAGGTGCGGGTAATATCTGATAAATAATCATGTACTTTACAGCCAGTATCAATCAGTACCATATCGCCTTTTTTAAGAATTTGCGGGTCTTTCACGCCATGTGGGAACGAGGTTGCAACGCCAAATAATACGATGCAAAAATAGTTACCTGGAGCACCTACTTTTTGGTGTGCTTGCTTGATAAACGCTTCAACTTCGCTCGTGCTGATTCCTTCGTGTAACATACTTGCAGTTGCTTGGTGAACCGCTAACGTCATATCCATAGCGCGTTGCATCAGTGCCAGCTCGTTGGCTGATTTATGCATTCGACAATGAGCGGTCACAGGTTGTGCATTGACTAGGTTTAAGCCAGTTTGTGCTTTGTTTATACCATCAAAAATAAAGAACTGTGCGCTTTCGTCAATGCCAACAGTGCCATTAGCCGCAATGCCCATTTCTGCGAGTATTTCAACAAATAAAGCATAAGGGTTTTGGTGCTCTTGCCAACCACGAATAGGGCCATCGATGACTTTAAAACCGTTTAGTGAGCCAATTTCAAAATACGGGGCAATGTATTGTACGTCGCCTTTAGCCGGTAATATTGCGCCTACCATACGCTCACTGGCATACCAACGCATACCGGTAAAGTAGGTTAAGTTAGTGCCTGCATTTAAGTAAATTGCATCAATACAATTGGCTTGCATGTAGGCTTGTGCTTTGGCAATACGCGCTAAATGCTCATCAGCCTGAATAGGCATTAAATCGCCCGTCATATCGCTTAGACCGGCGAGTGCTTGCTCTTTAGTTTGCGTACCAATTCCGAATGTTGTCATGGTGCTCTCCTTTATTTATATGCGGCTATTGTGCGTGTGGCTGTGCTTTACTGCAAGCGGGTTGCGTTGAAAAGCGACTCACACAATAAGGGTGTATATCTATTTGCGGCGGGTGGTTTAAACACAGTGCGGTTATTAGCTCTGCGGTTACGGCGCCTTGGGTTAATCCTAAGTGCTGGTGGCCAAAAGCAAAGTACAGGTTATCGTGGTTCGGGGCGCTACCAATAACGGGCAATGAATCCGGTAGCGATGGCCTACAGCCCATCCAGGTACTGTTAGCATGTAATGAAAAGGCTGATCTATTCAGTAATGCTTTAGCGTTGGGTAATAATGCTAATGCGCGTTTGTTATTCATTTTTCGTTTGGTGCCGGCAAATTCTACCGTGCCAGCAATGCGTAGGCCTTGGCTCATGGGAGTCATAATAAAGTGACGCTCGGCAGAGGCCACAGGGCGTGAAAGCCCGTAATTACTGGCTAGCATGCAATGGTAACCACGTTCAGTATCAAGCGGCACTTTGTAGCCTAAAGGTTTCAATAGTGTGTTACTCCATGCGCCTGCGGCGATGACTACTTTATTCGCTGTGACAATTTGATTTTGGCAACTGAGTGTATAACCTTGCTTTGCAGGCTGTATCGAGGTGATTTTTTGTTGGCAAAATTGGCCGCCCAACGCGCTAAATTGTTCTGCTAAGTTGAGGCAAAATAAATGCGGATCAACACTGTGAGCCACCTCTTTAAATAATAAAGCGTAGGTAATGGTTTTAGCTAAATTGGGCTCTAGTAGACGCACGTGTTCGCCATCAAGTAACTCCACCTCAATACCCTGATCAAGGTAGCTGCGCAGCATAGCGTTAATTTTACTAAGAGGGGTGGTCTCAAAAGTCAGTAAGCTGCCCTTTTTAGTTAGTAAGTGGCCTAAATTATACTCACTGAGTAAGCGCTCATAAGCGGGGATCGCTAGTTGGTTTAACGCCTTAAGTGCTTGTGTGTTAGTGCGATAAGTCTTGCTTGGCATGTTTTTAACAAATTGCCAAAACCAAGGTAGGGCTTTAAAGCCATAACGCCAATCAATCCGTAGCGGCCCTAATGGATTGAATAACATACCGGGTAGCTTCTTTAATAGTGAAGGGTGCGCAAGCGGAAACACTTGCTCAGTCGCAAAGTGTCCAGCATTGCCTTTAGAGCAGCCTTGCGCTAAACCATTTTCATCATACAAGGTGACTGCAAAACCTGCTCGTTGTAGTTGTAATGCGCTACAAATGCCAATAATACCAGCTCCTATAACGGCGACTTGCTGTTTATTTTTATCCGCCAAAATAATTTACCTCTTCTATAAAAGTAATACCAAACACTTGATTTGTAGGCGCGTATACATTGCATCTCACTTTAAACAGTGATTTATGAAAAAAATCCCGCTGTATTAAATCAGTAAATAAGCATTGTTTTTCAGTTTCTTAAGTAGTTATTCCCAATCCCAAAAGAGCCTCAGAAGATAAACCTTTTAACAAACTTTAAGGTGGGATATTGATTATTGTATACAATATACCTATGATATCAAGCCTAAACATCAATCAGGTAATTAAAATGACAGTAACTTGGCAAGGAGTCTGTGCAGCAGTAATGGCTCAGTTTAGTGCAGACGACTCCATTAACTTTGCAACAACAGCAAACATGAGCGATGAACTGATCAACAAAGCTGTTCACGGCATGATTGCACTGGCTATAGCAAGCCCTACTAACCTAACAAAATTAAAGTGGGCTAAGTGATGCGTAAAGGAAGTTTTTTTTGTATTGACGGCCATACTTGTGGCAACCCAGTTAGGCTTATAACCAGTGGTCACCCGCAATTGAGCGGGCAGAGCATGAGTGAGAAGCGCCAAGATTTTTTGCAAAATCACGATTGGATCCGCCAAGCACTGATGTTTGAACCTCGCGGTCACGACATGATGTCGGGCGGATTTTTATATCCACCGACCACGGAAGACGGCGATGCCGCTATTTTATTTGTTGAAACATCTGGGTGTTTGCCTATGTGCGGCCACGGCACAATGGGTATCGTTACGTTTGCTTTAGAGCATGGTTTGTTACATGCAAAAGTGCCAGGGACCCTATTGTTAGACACACCTGCTGGGCGTGTTCAAATCAATTATGAAATGACCGGTGGTAAAGTACAGTGGGTAAAAATTTATAATGTACCTGCGTATTTAGCACATCAGTCGATAGTTATTGAAGTGCCTGAATTGGGCGAGCTTGAGGTAGATATTGCCTATGGTGGCAACTTTTACATTATTGTTGAACCACAGGGTAATTATAAAGGCATTGAACATTTAACGGCTGGGCAAATTTTGCAATATAGCCCGCTAGTGCGTGATGCAATAAACGCCAAAATTAAATGTGTTCATCCGCTTGACTCAACCGTTCAAGGCGCAAGCCATGTTTTATGGACAGGCACCCCAAAAAATGCCAATTCAGACGCCGCAAATGCAGTTTTTTATGGTGATAAAGCCATTGATCGCTCGCCATGTGGAACAGGCACCAGCGCCCGTATGGCACAGCTATTTGCCAAAGGGCAGTTGGCTCAAGGGCAAAATTTTATTCACGAAAGTTATATTGGCAGCCAGTTTATTGGTTGCATTGAACACGTAACAGAGATCGCAGGCATAACAGCTATCTTACCAAGTATTCAAGGTTGGTCTAGGGTGACGGGCACAAGTGCTATCACCGTAGATGACGATGACCCATACGCATTTGGGTTTCAAGTAATTTAATGAGGAGCAAAGCATGACATTAACAGGACAAAGTTTAGTAGCAGGGCAATGGCTCGGTCACTCTGGAAATGGTGAATTTAACGCATTTTCCCCCGCCCGCAATGAACCACTCGCAACGCGCTTTTTTAACCTCAGCGCCACTGAGTTAGACAGTGCAATAGAAGCCGCACAATCGGCGTTTTATGAATATCGTAAAACCAGTTTTGCACAACGAGCAGATTTTTTAGAATGTATTGCTGATCATATTTTAGCGCTTGGTGATGAGTTACTTGAGCAAACACAGCAAGAAACCAACTTACCGCTGGCACGTTTGCAAGGTGAGCGTATGCGCACCGTAAATCAGCTTAAAGCCTTTGCTAATGCATTACGTGACAACCCTGAATCGCCACTGGGTTTAAAAATAGTGGATGAAGCAGATGCCACCAGAGCACCGTTACCAAAGCCGCACACTGAACTTAACTATTTACCGCTGGGGCCGGTGGCTGTATTTGGTGCATCTAATTTCCCTTACGCCTTTTCAACACTGGGCGGCGATACCGCCGCAGCCCTTGCAGCAGGCTGCCCAGTAATTGTAAAAAACCACACCGCGCACCCAGGAACGGGTGAGTTGATGGCACGTGTGGCGCTTGCAGCCATTAAAGAATGTGCAATGCCGTTAGGCGTGTTTGCAATGGTACAAAGTAAAGCCTACGACATATCGCATCAATTAGTGGCTGCGCCGGCAATAAAAGCGGTGGGGTTTACAGGCTCATTTAATGTGGCCAGCAAGCTGCAAGCAACAATTGCCAAGCGTGAAGAGCCGATACCATTTTATGGTGAGCTTGGCAGTATTAACCCACAAGTTATTTTACTCAATAAAGCCATTGAACATAGCAAAGAGATGGCACAATCACTTTGCCAGTCAATGCTGATGGGGAACGGGCAGTTTTGCACTAGCCCAGGGCTTTGGTTAGTACCAACCGGGTGTGACGAACTCGAAGCACATATAACAGCGTGTATTAATGATGCCCCATCAGACACTTTACTCACCCCTGGGATTGTTAAAACCTTTAAACACCAAATAGCAGAGCGAACTCAGCTTGATAAGCTTAGCGTGCTGGGTAAAGGCAAGCTGGAGCATGAATTTCATGCTAATGCACATGTATTTGCTTGTAATGCTGATGACTATTTAGCAATCTCAGCTTTGCAAGAAGAAGTGTTTGGCCCTGCTGCGTTAGTGGTGCGCTACGACAGTGAACAGCAGCTCATGACATTGATAAACCAATTACAAGGGCAGTTAACCGCCAGTATTCATGGCACTGAAGCTGATTTAAACAACGCCGATAGCCTTATCGAAGCGCTGCAATATAAAGTAGGTCGTTTGATAAAAAATCAGCTGCCAACAGGTGTTGAAGTGTGCGCTTCAATGAACCACGGTGGGCCGTTCCCAAGTTCAACCGATGTACGCAGTACCTCTGTGGGCGCAAATGCAATGTTACGTTTTATGCGACCAATTTGTTATCAAGCATAGGATTTATTGGGCGGGATATGCAAATTGTATATTCCCGCTTTCCCCCTTGTTTATATAGGGTACAGACAGATTCTCACTTGGCATATGAGTGAACTTGAGTATAATGTATGCTAAATGCAATGTAAGAGGATCACCATGGCTATCGAGCACAAAACCCGCACCCAGCTTGTTGCAGAAGCAATTCGCGCAAAAATTCTCTCTGGTGAAATTAAAGCAGGCGAGCCCTTACGTCAAGCTGCACTGGCAACAGAGATGAACGTAAGTCGTATTCCTGTACGTGAGGCACTTCTTCAGCTTGAAGCCGAAGGGCTTGTTAACTTTGAAGCGCACAAAGGAGCTACGGCAACAGAGCTTTCAGCATCACAAATTGATGAGATTTTTGATTTAAGAGCCTTACTTGAAGCAGAGCTATTAAGCCATTCAATAGACGGTTTAACAGATCAAGATTTAATCGACGCTGAGCTTATTTTAACTGAGCTTGAAAGCGCTATGGATGCGGGCGACACCCACCTTGCCACAGGCGATTTAAATAGTCGATTTCATGGTAAATTATATTCGCGCGCGCAACGGCCACAAACCCGTGAGCTGGTAGATATGTATAGTAAAAATTCAGAGCGCTACGTGCGCATGCATATTTTACTGGCTGGTGGTTTAACCACCGCACCCGAAGAGCACCGCACATTGTTAAATCACTGTCGCGCAAAAGACACTAAAAAAGCCTGTGACTTTTTGAAAAAGCATATCTTGGGCGCCAAAAACGACATTAAAAAGCTATTATTAAAAATCGAAGACGAAAAAAGGTAACCTTAATAAGTTGTTATTATAAATTTTAATGTGTGTTTACGCAGTTCAGGGTAATCACTCAAGAGTGTTTATCGGTATTCTTGGTAAAAGGCTGTTAGCTATCTGTCAGAAATTGCGAGTATCTATGAATAATGAATATCATTGGTGGGATCTGGAAGACTCTAGCTTCAAGGGTGTTTTATACGACTCGATAAATTGTTATTTCTTGCATGACTTGCCTTACAAAAACTGGGAAGAGTTTTCTGAAGCTGACCCACATATGGCTTATGCACAATTAACCTATGTCCGATTTAACATGCTTGAACAACAATTCATTGATTTGCGGGTTATCCCTCAAATGCTTGGGGTTGAAACTGTTCCAGTTAAATCCAGCGTTCAAGACATAAATAGATACGACTGGCTTAAATCTATCGTTGATTTGACTTTATTCCGTTTTTCCAGCTTGAGAGATATAGCCTTTCATTTTGTGAATGAAGTTTTGGAGCTAGGACTTTCTGATTTTCAGTTAAATATTAAGCAACTCAAAAAAGCTCTCAAAACAGAGTACCCTGAAATTCTAGAGGACTTAAAAACTCTTGATAAAACCGGTGAAGAATTGCGGACTGATCGTAATGACCGAGCACACAAGGGATTCAGTGAACTCTATACTGGCGATGATAAAATGTTCAAAAATATGTCGTGGATGGAAGGCAAAGTTATCGACAACACTGATTATGATTTGGTCGGTATTTATGAAAACTCCCGTGACAAAATTTGTGATCTAGTAGTTCAAGAAGTGCAGGTGGCATTAAGAGCTACAATCAATTTAGTTGATAATTGCTATGACCACTATCGTGATACACACCTTAGGCTATCATGCGGTTCTGCAATGGGAGTGTCGCAGCATTTCCCACTGCATTGTGAAAAAGATAGCTAACAAGCAATTTAAGAGTGATTCCCCACGCTTGGCAGTTTCAGTTTAGGGCTAGTTCAGTGTTTACGGTGTTCAATTTGAGCATCGTGGTAGCGTGGCCCACACCTTAATTGGGGGTTGAGGCTGTAGAATTACTCTTTTTTTAAGAAAGACAGCCAGTTTTATGGGTTCCAAATGCATTACCTAATGCTTTAAAAACGCTTAGAGTTAATTACAGGAGCTCGTCTTTTAATTGAATTTGGCTGTTGGAGTTATACTACAGCCTCGTTAGGTGATTTACATGGATGGTTGGCAGTATCACGATATTGGTTTTGAATCCCAAACTAAAAAAATCAATGGTATTAATATTTGGAAGTATCCTTGGAACGACATGGACGAACCATCATTTGAAGTGCCTCATCCTCAATATCCAGATCAACGTCATAAAATCACACCTTACTTTATTAAAACTAAAGGTAAAACTCTTACATTTGCTGCGGGTGAAGTTAGTAATTGCGTTTGATGTATTTATGTTGCAGAATCAATTGCCTAATACATATGAGCCTTAACTCTGTCAATAGGCAATAGTGTTCTTTTTGACCGTTTTATAAATTGAAGGTCAATCAAAAATCAACTCTAATTCAATAAGCAAATTCGTTTACTTCGTATGTCGATGTGGCTGTTAAGCAAGTAGCTTACGGCAAACACATCTAGGGTGCGTTACGCAGTAATCTCTTATTGCGATCTTATCGCAGCCAGGTTTTTCCCATATCCTTTTGGACTTTCTGGGGCACTACGACTAAATAGATTTAGAAGGTAGAACGAAGCAGGATGCCAGAGCCGAGACATTCATCGGTTAACCTAATCATGGCAAGTAGCCTAGGCCTGTTTTGAATAAAATAAGATGTAACAATCTCAAAAATAGCCAATCTGTAAAGATAAAAACTCCGTAACAACGGAGTTTTTGCTATTTGAATATTTTAAAACATCAGTCTAGTAAATCGAGGACCTCAAGTCGTTCTTTTGCTAGGGCATACCGTGTGTGCACGTCATCAATTTGCTGTTGGGTTAACTTCTTGCCAAAGGTGCGAAGCCCACCTGTTAGATCATTATGATGAATGCCAAAAGCAAACTTAAGGTATTCTAAAAGTAACGGCTGTGCATCAAGATAGGATATAGAGTTCATCGCTTGAGAGATTTTGTTTGCCTCGGCCCATTCTCCGTTATTTACATACTCTTGCATTGTAATACTCGCTTTTGGGAATATGCAGCCCACACCTGTAATGCCGCCACATGCGCCTGCGAGTCCTGCATGTACAGTAACGGTGTCAACACCGGCCAATACTTTTAAATTTTTGTTCTCTAACATCATTGTTTCAATAACTGACACATCGATAGTTGATATTTTAAGCGCAGTTACCTCTGGTAGAGCTGCAAGCCTTGTAAGCAGATCAGTTGAAAGCGCATGGTAGCCCGCTGCGTCAGGGTTGTTATAGGGCATTATTGTTATGCCGGCCTCTTTTGCCGCTGAGGCGCTAAGCGCGTAGTAAGCATACATCTGTTCATCACAAGGTGTTTCTTTGGTTTTTGGTGGCATTACCATAACGGTATCTACGCCGACCGTTGCGAGTTCTTTTACTATTTTGGCTAGTTCTTCTTTGGTTTCTGCCGCTGCGCCACTGATTAAAGGAACGTTGTGTTCTTTAGCAACACTTGAAAGGGCTTTTAGTAAAGAAAGGCGTTGCTCAGCACTTAGGTAGCTGTTTTCACCCAGCGTACCAGAGCCAACAAGTCCACCCATACGAGTACCCCCCTTTCCTTGCACTTTTAAAATATCTGCAGCGTATTTTTTTGTTGTATCAAGGTCTATTTCCAGGGCTCCGGACTCTGACTCTTTTAGCCATGTAAATACGGCCGGCATAACTGTATATCGCCAATCTTTACTGTTCGTTTGCATCATATTTCCTCTTATAAATACATATTGTATACATTATACATTTAGATTGTATCAGCTAAATTGCTTTCGGCAAGGCCGGAATAAAAATAAACTAAACCCTGTATTAATTACTTTGCTCACTTCTGTTACTTTTTAGGTGTTCAGTGTGAGTTTGCAAGCAATTGATTATAAATATTGTTTTTGAATAAGTTTGACATGAACCATCTTGTTTTTTAATTTTACGTAAATTAAATGTATATTACATATTGTATACAATATGTAAAGAGTGTATATTTTTTACGTCAAGGTTAGCCTGGCAACAAAAAATCAACAGGATCAAAGGAACATTTCATGTTTACGAATAATAAAAAGCAAACTCGGGGAGTGGGTGTTAAAACCCTACTGGCAACAGCTGTTACAGCTGCATTAATAATGACACCAGCTGCGCAGGCCGTAGATGGTAGTAGTATTGTAAAAGGTCATATTGTTGCACACTCTGGTAATGATTTGATTGGCGCAACAATTACACTTAAACACAAGAGTAAAGGGCTTGTTTACACTATTACGAGTAATGCTGAAGGCGATTACTTATTACGTAATGTACCGGTGGGTATGTACGATGTAACGATTGTAAAAGATGGCTATCAAACACTAATTGAAGAAGATGTAGCAGTGACCATTGGTCAATCAATCATTCTCGATGTACAACTTTATAAAGCTGGTACTGATATAGAGCGTATCGCGGTAACAGGTTCGGCAATTCGTCGTGTAGATATGGCTTCCTCTACCTCCGGTTTAACGTTTAGTGATGCTGAGCTTAAAGCAATGCCGGTTAATACAGGCTTTGAGAGCATTGCTTTACTTGCGCCAGGTACCGCTGCACCTGGTGGCTCTAATTTTAAAGGCGCATCAAGTTTTGGTGGTTCATCGGCTGCTGAAAATGGCTACTATTTTAATGGCTTAAATGTAACGAGTATTCGTACTGGTTTAGGTTCCATTCGCCTTCCTTGGGAAGCTATATCCCAAACTCAAGTTAAAACCGGTGGTGTAAGCCCTGAATTTGGTGGTGCATTAGGCGGCATTGTAAACGCTGTGTCTAAATCGGGCGATAACGACTTTAAATTCGGTGCAGAGGTGCGCTGGGATCCTGATGGCCTTCGTAGTCAACATGATTCAATATTTCAAGATAGTGGGACAATAAACACTAATACACAGCAAAGCAGTTACGACTTTAAAGAAGTACAGCTATGGGCAAGTGGTGCAATTATTGAAGATACCCTGTTCTTTTATGGTTTATTTGCACCACGCAGAGAAGAGTCTAATAGCGCAGGGCAAACCACTTTTTCTGATTTTGAGCGTGATGAAGACCGTTGGTTCACCAAAGTGGATTGGTTTATTAATGAAGATCACTCTATTGGTTTCTCTGCAATGAACAATAAACGTACTTGGACTGATAAAACGTTTGCGTATAGTTGGCAAGATAATGTGGTAGGTGATCAACAAGGTGTCGATGCACCAGGCGAAGATGGCGGCAATGTATACAGTATTAACTACAATGGCTACCTCACAGATACTTTTTCAGTGTCAGCCGTTGTTGGTCGTGTTACTGAAAATGTTGAGAACGTTGTAGCATCACCTAATCCCGGCGTGTGGGATGAACGTGACGGTTTTGTAACTCTAAGCCAGCATACAAATTCCGGTATAACGGAAGAAGAGTATATTCGTGACCAAGCCAGAATTGATTTTAACTGGGACTTGGATATGCATTCAATTCAATTTGGTATTGATTACACCAATGTGAAGGTTGATTATTTTGAAGGCCAAAATGGTATTGGGGATGCACAAGGCTGGTGGACTATAAAAACTGCTGGTGAAAATGATATATCAAGTGCTGCGCTGGGGAGTGACTTTATCGAAAGGCGGGTCCGTAGCCGTGAGGTCGATTCAGATACAACTTCACTGGCGTTTTATATTAATGACTCATGGCAAGCAACTGATAATTTAGTCCTTAATATGGGTTTGCGTTATAGCCAGTTTGAAAATACGGTGACAGATGGCCGAGCATTTGTTGATATTGATAATCAAATAGCGCCACGCTTACAGGCTATTTATGATGTATCGGGTGACGGTAGCGCTAAAATATTTGCCACTTACGGGCGCTATTTTCAGCCAGTATCTGCGAACATGAATATCACTCAAGGCTCTGCATCAATTGAATGGTTTGAGTATTTTGAATTAGATCAATTAGAAGGCAATGGCTCGCCTACTTTATTAGCTGACGGCTCACCTAGCAGAGGTGATATGTTACGAGATAGACGCTGGCGCCAGCGTGGTATTACTGAACCTGGGTTAATTGCCTCGTCTTCTTTAAAACCAATGTACAGCGATGAGTTCACAATAGGGTATCAACAAGAAGTTTTTGATTCTATGTCTGCCGGCGTACGTGCTATTTACCGCGACCTTGGGCGCAGTGTTGAAGACACGGATGTAGGCCCTATACTTGCCAAGAAACTTGCCGAAATGGGGATCACCGATAACGTAGGGCAGGGTTCATATTATGTGCTTAATAATCCTGGTGAAGCGATTCAAATGTCGTATGACTTTGATGGTGATGGAGAAATAGATAACGTTAATTTAAGTGCTGATGAGCTTGCACTTGCCGAAGCACAACGCAAATATTTGGCCCTTGAGTTTACCTTAGATGGCAATGTAACCGATGACTTGCGTATCAATACTTCATATACATGGTCACATAGCTACGGTAATACGGAAGGTTTAGTTAAAACGGATAACGACCAAGCAGATCCTGGTTGGACGACCTCTTACGACTATGGCGATTTGATGGATCATGGCTATGGTAATTTACCAAATGACCACCGCCACGCAATCAAATTTAGTGGCGCGTATAATATTACCGATTCACTGACTGTAGGTTTAGTTGCGCGAACTACATCGGGTCGTCCAAAGAGCTACTTCTCAGTTCACCCTGAAGGTGTTGATAGCTGCGAGCAAGGAAGCCCGTGGGATGCATGTGTGAGTAAATACTATGACCAAGCATCGCACTATGATGAAAATGGTAACCCGGCACCACGCGGAAGCAAAGGTAACTTACCGTGGTTAACTAATGTGGATATGTCACTGACTTATTATACTGACTTTTTTGGCTCTGACATGACCTTAAAAGGCACGGTATATAACTTATTCGATGGAGATAGCGCGGTATCGATAAACGAGGAGCGAGCTCAATATGGCGATAATGGCTTAGAGCTCAACCCAGATTATGGTTTAGTAACTGGCCGCCAAGGTGCTCGATATATATCGTTAACCGCACGTATAGAATTTTAAGTTCCCTGGTAAGTGGCTGTAAATTGTCGTTTTAGTAAATAGTATCTAACAAGCGAAAACTAAAACTGACAAAATGTTTAAGCACATTCTCATTAAGAGTAACACAGCCTTGATGCTGAGTAGGTAACTGCTCAGCATTTTTTATTAAAGTTATTGCACTAAAAAATATTGAGATATATTGTATACAAAAGTGAAGGAGTTAATTATGACCCAGACTTTATTTTCCCATTGGCAGCAGCCTAATAATGATTGGTTACAAATACATACTTTAGAGATGCACACTGGTGGTGAACCATTGCGTATTATAGTTGATGGCTTTGAGCAACTTACAGGTGATACGATGCTTGAAAAGCGTGCCGATTGTTTAGCGCGTTTTGATTATTTACGAAAAGCATTGATGTTTGAACCTCGTGGTCATGCCGATATGTATGGCGCAGTGATCACTTGTGCTGTGCGCTCAGATAGCCATTTTGGCGTACTTTTTTTACATAATGAAGGTTATAGCACCATGTGCGGGCATGCGATTATTGCACTGGCTACCGCTGCAAAAGATTGCGCACTTGTTGACTTTAAAGATGGCTATAATGAACTAAGAATAGACACTCCAGCTGGGCTTATAAAAGCGTATGTTGAACTTAACAATAATCAGTTACAGCAAGTATATTTTGATAATGTCGCCAGTTTTGTTGATAAATTAGACGTTAAAATAAGCTTGCCGATGTGTGGTTCGGTTAGCTGTGATATAGCGTTTGGCGGTGCATACTACGCATTTGTTGATGCAGATACTCTTAATTTAAGCTTAGCACCTGACAATCATGGACATATAATTAGCCTTGGGAAAGCCATTAAACAGCAAGTGACTAATCAATATCAGCCAACGCACCCAACCGATCAGGCACTGGGTTTTTTATATGGGGTTATTTTTTACTCCAATAGCCAGTTATCACAAATTAACCACTTTAGCCGTCATGTGTGTGTATTTGCCGAAGGTGAACTTGATCGAAGCCCTACAGGCACGGGCGTAAGCGCTCGTGCTGCATTAGCTTTTGCCAAAGGCGAATTAGCGGTAGGACAAAGTGTAAATATTGAGAGCATTTTAGGCTCAGCATTTAATGTAATGGTTAAGCAAACATGTGAGGTTAAAGCACGGTCTGCGATTATTCCTCGTGTTACGGGTACAGCCTTTGTGACGGGTAAACATACCTTTTTAATTGATCCAACAGATCCCCTAAAACAAGGATTTATTTTTCGATGAATAATCATTTTTTAGTACGCCAACAATTACTAAAACAACGTATGGTAGAGCAAAACTTAACGGCGTTATTAGTGTTAGGGCATGAGAATATTCGCTACTTGAGCGGGTTTAGTGGTAATGCCGCGTATGCAATTGTGACGCAAGCTAGATGCATACTTATTACTGATTATCGTTACTTTGAGCGCGCACAATCTGAGTGCCAAGGGTTTGAAGTGATCAGCCGCGACCGTGATAGCGAAAGTTTAGGCTGTTGTATTAACCGTTTTTTACCTGCTAACAGCCATTTAGGTTTTGATGCGGCATTTATTAATGTGGCATTGTGGCAGCAAATTGCTAGTGATTTGAGTGGTCACACATTAATGCCAATTCAAGGAGTAATTGAACGTCAGCGCATGATCAAAAATGACTGGGAAGTAGCACAAATAAAAGCTGCGGCTGCGATTGCGGATGAAGCACTTGCACACACTATTCCATATTTTAAAGTAGGTGTAAGCGAACGTGATTTAGCCTTAGAGCTAGAGTTTAGAATGCAAAAATTAGGCTCTGAAGGAATGTCATTTGCAACGATTTTAATGTTCGCAGAGCGTACCTCGCTGCCCCATGGTAGCCCCAGTGATAGAACACTTAAAGAAGGCGACTTTATTACCCTAGACTTTGGCGCTGTTGTTAATGGCTATCGCTCAGACATGACACGTAGTTATGTATTAGGTAAAGCGTCAAGCAAACAAGTTCAAATTTACAATGCAGTTGCGACTGCACAACAAGCTGCTATTAATTTAATTAAGCCAGGGGTTGATTGCATTGATTTACAAAATGCATCACAACAAGTATTGGATGGCTCTGGTTTTGGAAAATGGGCAGGACAAGGGCTTGGCCACGGTTTAGGGCTATTTTTACACGAGCAGCCGTTTATCAATAGCAACGTTAAGCACGTATTAGAAGTGGGCAATGTGATCACCATAGAGCCAGGTATTTATATCTCTGAATATGGCGGGGTGCGTTTAGAGGAGGACATCTTGATCACCAACACGGGTTATGAAATTTTAACTCACGCACCTAAACCATTCGAACTGGAGTTATAAAATGCAAGTTATTGATAAAAAACACATTGATAACGCCCTTGATTTTGACTCGTTAATCACTGCTATGCAGCAAGGTTTTGCCCTCGATTTTACTATGCCAAAGCGTAACGTCTATGAGTTAGATAGCAACAGCGGTAGCCGGGATGCGTTTGCTGTGTTACCTGCATGGAATGAACAAGTGATTGGCGTAAAAGCATTTACTTATTTTCCTAATAATGGCGAGGCGGGCTTTGATTCTTTGTATTCTAAAATAATGTTGTTTTCGCGCGAGCACGGCGAACCGTTGGCACTGGTAGATGGCACGAGTATTACTTTATGGCGTACGGCAAGCGTATCGGCGCTTGCGAGTCGTTATTTATCCCGAGAGAATAGTAATCATTTAGTATTTTTTGGCAGTGGTAACTTAGCCGAGTATATGGTGCGTGCGCATTTGGCTGTTCGTAATTTTAAACGAGTAACGCTGGTGGCGCGTAATCATTTAAAAGTAGTCGCCCTGCAAAGTTGTTTAGAGCAGTTATATCCTGATGTTGAGTTTGTCATTGGGCAAAGTACGCAAGAAGTAATTTACAGTGCTGACGTGATCAGCTGCGCGACCGGCTCTCAAGTGCCATTATTTGATGGCAACTGGTTAAAATCAGGCACGCATGTTGACCTAATCGGTAATCATCAGAGTGACCATCGCGAATGCGACACCGCCACAATTACTCGTAGCCGCGTTTATGTTGATAGTAAAACCAATGTATTAGGAGAAGCAGGTGAATTATTAATACCAATAAGTGAAGGTGTATTTTGCGAGCAAAGCGTATGTGCTGAATTAGCTGATTTAGCGAAGGTAAATACCGTAGCCCGTTTTAACGAAACGGATATAACGGTATTTAAATCAGTTGGTACAGCACTGAGTGACTTGATTGCTGCAAATCAAGTTTATCAATCTCTACAGAACTAATAGATAATTTGTGGTGAGTTTTTAATGTGTGTGCTGTGTGTCTGTTTTAGTTTTATAAGGTAAGTGAAAGATGAATACTGTGCTATTGATATTGGGTGTGTGTTTTATTTTTGCAGGGTTACTGCCTCTTTTTAGGTGGTTAAAGTGTAAAATAAGCAAACATCACTGGCGCGTGTGTGTGATTGATAACATCACTAATGCGGTTAATACTCGTATTGGTGCTCATGAACTATTGCCGTCACAGTCAATGTTAGTTAGCTTTAGATTTAACAATCATTTGTATAGCGTATTGGTCAGTCACGACAACACCCTGCTCACACGATTCAAACAAGGCGAGCCTTGCAGTGTATTGGTTGATAAAAATAACCCGCAAAAGGTTTATAACAACTCACAACTATGGCAAAGCTATGCATTAGTTTGGTTGGTTAGCGGTCTAAGTTTGTGCGTGGGGAGCTATTTTTTAACGTGAGGTAAACGAGCATGCTTGGTATGCAACTCACTTATATTGTTTAGTTTTTAGTTATAAAAAAAGGGGGCCAGCCCCTTGTTAAATAGTATGTTATTTAGGTTGGAAGGTTGAGTAACTATTTATTAGGTTGCGATAATCTGGAATGTGGTTTGAGAATAGAGTCCCCAGTCCTTCCACATCATTGCGCCAGTCTCTATGTAATTCGCAAGCTGCGCCAAACCAGGTCATAAGTTGTGCGCCAGCAGCTGACATGCGATCCCAAGCTGCATCACGAGTCATTACATTAAAGGTGCCTGAAGCATCAGTGATCACGAATACATCAAAACCCTCTGCTAAAGCGGATAAAGCTGGGAATGCAACGCATACTTCAGTTACTACTCCAGCAATAATGATTTGTTTTTTTCCTGTAGCTTTAATAGCGGCAACAAACTCTTCATTATCCCATGCGTTAATTTGTCCAGGCCGAGCAATGTAGGGCGAATCTGGAAACATTTCTTTTAACTCAGGTACTAGCGGGCCGTTGGGGCCTTCTTCAAAGCTGGTGGTTAAGATTGTTGGCATCGCAAAGTATTTTGCACAGTCTGCCAATGCGAGTAAGTTAAAAGACATCCACTACTTTTAAAAATTAAAATGACACCTAACTTCAATACAGTTACAAGAGTTTTTATGTGTCTAATGATATTAAAAAACTCTTCTCAGAATAGTAAATGTTCATTTTTGGGCGAGTATAGCAAATAACTGGCAGCACAAGCTTCAGCCTTGAGCTGATAAAAAGTAAAAAGTTGTTTTATATGGTATTACGCTAATAGTTTTTCGCAATTTTTGCGGTTACTTCGTCGTTTAAAGTGTTGGTGTTCACAATACCGGTCAATTGCATCTGGTTTACCAACTGCACCATGAAAGACTTTAGTAAACCTACTGGTGATTTTTAGCCAGTTTTCAGGGCATATGTTTAGTTGCTCTAGTAGCGGTGGCAAAGAATGATCTATATAACCTGTTTTATCTGTTTTTATGCAGCGCCCTGTTTTATCAACAAGGTTTAGGTAAGAGTTCAGTTCAAAAGGCAAACCATTTACAGTGTGTTTTGTTGTTAAACCTGCAAAGCGAAATAAGGACCTAGGTTGTTTGGCATTTTGTGCTGCTGCAATACGTTTTTTAATACTTGTATAATTTGAGTTTTCAGGTGATGAAGCGGTTCCAGCACGGATTGGGTTTAGATCGACATAGGCCATACAAGCCACTAGTGCTGACTCATCAAGTAAAGCTTGAGATTTAAAGCGTCCCTCCCAAAATCTACCTTTACAATTATCTTCTTTATTAGCTTTGCGAGCAATGTACTCATTAAGTGATCGCATAAACCAGCTAATGTCCATTAGCCTTGAACGATATTCTCCAATGCTAGACTTTACTAATTGCAGTTCGACAGAAGAGAGTACCTCATTTTTCACAAAGCGTTGAGTTAATAAAGTACCTTTAAATGCTTTGTGCCAGCGTAAAGCAATGGCTTTATCATTTAGGCGGTTAGCTTTATTATTAGCTACATGAAGGATGATATGTGTATGATTACTCATCACAGCATAGGCGCATACATCAATACAAAATATTGAAGCGAGCATTATAATTTTATCTTCAACCCATTCTCTGCGGTGCTCATACGATTGGCCCGTATGCTTGTCTATGCCACATAAATAAGCTTTTCTTACGCAACGAGATATACAGTGATAGTAGCGAGTATCACTTAGGCTAATTTGTCTTTTTCGAGCGATTGCCATAAAACCTCCAATGTTGTGTTTCTATAAAAATACTAGTCACTTTATATAGGACTGCAACTTTATGATGGGTTTGAATTGGAATCAGTTGTTGAATTTAGATTTAAGTGGGTGTCATGTAAATTTTTTATCATTATGCGACTTGTAATGAGGTGTAATGTTTTATTTCATGTCGACGTTTACGCTTATAGAGCTGTTAATCCTAGCAGCGTAAACGTCACAGGAACTCGACAATGATTACTTCAAAACTTTTATTTGTGGTTTTACTTGGTACGGCATCGATTGCGCATGCTGGTACGCAGTACACAACACAACCTGCAAGCAATATTACGACAACATCGGCGCAGTTAAATGGTTATTCGGCATCTACTATTGGCTTAAGTGGTGAAATAATTGATTATGGTGAAACCACAAACTATGGCTTTAGTGTTTTAGTCACACCCGCAGGAGTTAATGGCCCTGTGAGTGCGCAAGTAGCTAATTTAGATTGTGGAACGCAGTATCATTTTCGGTTTCATGGTGATCCAAAACCGCCCAGATCAACACTGCAAGGTGAAGATCTCACTTTTACCACGCTACCATGTAACCCCACTATATTAAACAATATCTCCCTAGAAACAGGTGGCCAATATTACGTTGTGGCTGAGAATAATGGGGGGGATACAGTGAATGCAAATCGTCTTGCAATTGGTCCATGGGAGCAATTTAATTTAATAGATATTAATGGCGGTGATTTGCTAAGTGGTGATGAAATACATATCCAAACAACATCAGGATACTATTTTGTGGCAGAGCAAGGTGGTGGGGCTGCACTTAATGCAAACCGAACTGCGGCATCCATATGGGAAACGTTCACTATAGAATTACCAAATAACCCTGGTGCATTAATTCAAAATGGTGACAACATCGCGCTTAAATCGATTAATGGTTATTACGTACAAGCGGTCAATAATGGTGGTTTTGGAACCAATGTTCTGCCTACAGTTATAGGTTGTAATGCAATGTATCCTTGCTCATTAGAAATGTTTAAAATAATATTTTAAGTGTGGGTCGCAATTACCAAAACAGTCTATTGTAAGGTAGTTGCGACTTTCAATATAATACGTTGCACTTGCTGCTGAGGTTTACTCCATAGCGCAGTGTTAACAACCATATCAAAGTATGATATTTAATTATTCAAAGTATATATGACACTCTTAACAATCATTTTCAAAGCTCAGCTGCTCTATTTAACGAGGTTTTTTAGCATAGGGTAGACGCGTTATAGCGTGTGTTTTGTGATAACTATCTAAGCCGCTAATGGTGACGGTGTTGATTGACTCTAAATCGATAAAACCATCCTCTAAAATTGCTGAGTCTTCAACATGTAAGTCTATAATCTCACCGATTACTAACTCAGTGCCATTTACGGCAAGGTGTTGATGTTCAACAAATTTAACTGCATACTTTAAACGGCTTTGAGCAACAAACGGAGCCGAAAAATTAGCCAGATACTCGGTTGTAAGGCCTGTAGCATCAAATTCAGATTCATTTTTATCGTAACGGGCAGAAGTCTGGTGAGCTTGTTCCACAATCTCGCTATTCACTTGGTTAATAGTGTAAACACCGGTTGCTAAAATATTCTCGAAAGTATGACGAGGTACACTATGTGGGCGCATAATCATACCTACAAGCGGTGGATGCGCGCCAAGGTGAATAACCGAACTTACAATTGCTAAGTTGGTGTTGCCTGCACTATCTTGAGTACCAATTAAGTTGGCACTTTTAAAACCAGATAGTGAGTTTATTAAATGCGTACGGTAGTGTTTATCTAACTGACTAATGGCGTCTGTTGTAAAGTGCATGGTTTATCCTTACCAGTGTATGTGCTCACCTTGCCAATCAATGTAGGCGGGTTGACCTACCTCAGTGAGCTGTTCAGGTTGTTGTAAAAGAGTATAAAGTTGTGATGCTACAAACTCAGGTGTAAAGAGCTTACCTGCGGGTACATTTTTTTGAAACGGCTTAGATAAATTAGTATCTGTTGTGCCCGGATGAAAAAGAATTAAACGGGTTTGTTTTGCGCGTCGTTGCAGTTCAATAGCTGCTGTTTTGAATAACATATTAAGTGCTGCTTTTGAGGCGCGGTAGCTGTACCAGCCGCCTAAGTTATTGTCTGTAATACTACCTACTCGCGCACTTAAGGCCGTTATGGTACAAGGTATTTTGTGGCTAAGTAGCGGCGCTATTGCTTGCAGGCACAAAATAGGAGTCAATGTATTGGTGTTGAGTAAGGTATTGAAATAATGCTCATCGATATCGTCGAGTTTTTTTTCAGGCATAGATTGCGCATAATGTAGCTGGCCGTTAAAAATAACTACCTGAGTTGGGTATATTGCGCGCTCTTTAAGTAAGTTTGTTAATTCACTTAAGCGTGCTTTGGAATAGTCACAAACAAACTGCTCAACAGCAATACCGACAGCGGATGTGTCAATACAGCTGCGACTTACACAAAAAACCATAGCCTGTGGATCGTGTTTGGCAATTTCTTTTAGATACGCATTTGCAATTTCACTACTTGCACCGAAAATAATATAAGCGTTAGTCATTATTTTATCCCACAACTTGATTTACAGAAAATGCGTGTGATCTGTCTGCGGTATTTAGCAAACAGGCGATAACCTAGATCGGCAATAAAGCGTATTATGGGCAATTGTAGCAGCTTTAGCCATGAATGACGGCCAACAGTTTGCCATGCTTCAAATGTGACATCTAATCCGTAAATCATTTCACCGTTATCACGCTGGCCATGCAAAAACGCCATGGCATCGTGGCGTTTTATGTTTTTAAAGCGCTGCTCAAAATCATCTTTATTTATATCTTCGAGTATTATTTTGTTGTGTGTGTCAGCACGCTTAAGTGAATCCATTTCTTTAACACAAAGCGGGCAATTACCATCGTAAAAAATAATCATAGTTACTCAAAATTCATCGATTCATTATGTCTTGTTACGAAATAGAATAAGCCTTGGATCTGTTAAATTATCCATTTGGATGATATTAATAGAGTCTTACAAATATAAAGGTAAGCAAAGTGTCGATTTTTTACCGCATTTTACACTCCACACTTAAAAATTGAACACGGCTTATTATTAGTACCTTTATGGTATAAACATCAACAATGGAGTATCAGGAATGAGTGAACAATATGCCGCCTTGCGTGGGAACGTTAATTTATTGGGGCAATTATTAGGCCAAACAATCAAAGACGCCCAAGGACAAGCGATTTTAGATAAAGTAGAAGAAATTCGAGCTTTAGCTAAGTCATCCCGCACAGGAAACGAGCAAGACCGCCATACCTTAATTAATGTTCTGCATGCTTTAACCGATGAAGAGTTACTGCCAGTGGCACGTGCTTTTAATCACTTTTTGAATCTAGCCAATGTTGCAGAGCAGTTTCATACTATTTCTCGTTTTAATGACGTGGGTTTTTGTCAGCTAAGCCCGTTAACACAAACTTTAAAAGCATTAGCTAGCCACGCACAGCAGGGTAAAATAAATCCCAATGAAATCGCAGAAAGTTTAGCTAAACTGCATATCAATTTAGTTTTAACTGCACACCCAACTGAAGTAACTCGCCGTACAATTATTAACAAACACGTTGAATTAAGTGATTGTTTAGCAGCTCTTGAGCGTACCGATAACCTGCCTTATGAGCGTGAAAATATATTAAACCGTATCGCACAGTTGATCAGCCAAGCATGGCATACAGACGACATCCGTCGTTCACGTCCAACCCCAATTGATGAAGCAAAATGGGGTTTTGCAGTTATCGAAAATAGCCTTTGGCACGCCGTTCCGCGTTTTTTACGAGACTTTAATAAAGAAGTAAAAGAGCACCTTGATTTAGAGTTACCAAACGATTACAGCCCCGTTGAATTTACCTCATGGATGGGGGGCGATCGCGATGGCAATCCATTTGTAACAGCATTAGTGACGCAGCAAGTGCTGGATCATGGGCGCTGGATGGCACTGGATTTATACAGTCGCGATATCGACACTTTAAGCACTGAGCTTTCTATGTCACAAGCCAGTGATGAGCTAGTCGAGCTCGCTGGACAAGATTTTGAACCGTATCGTGCGGTATTAAAAGTACTCAAAGCGCAAGTGAGTGAAACCGTTGCTCATCTTGGCGCTAAAATTATGAATAAGCGCACCGATGCACAAGACATCGTCACTGACATTGAGCAGTTAAAGCAGCCGCTTGAGGCATGCTACCGTTCGTTGCTTAAGAGTAACATTGCGGTGGTAGCCAATGGCTTATTATTAGATGTGTTACGTCGTATTAATAGCTTTGGTATTCGTTTAGCTAAACTAGATGTGCGCCAAGACTCATCACGCCACAGTCAGGTATTTTCAGAGCTCACTCGTTATTTAGGTTTAGGTGATTACGACCAATGGCAAGAAGAAGATAAGCAGGCATTTTTATTAGCCGAGCTTAACTCTCGTCGCCCGCTTATTCCTAAACATTGGCAACCAAGCGCTGATGTAAAAGAAGTCCTCGACACCTTTGATGTAATCGCCAAGCAAGATGCGTCGACGTTTGGTTTATATATTATTTCAATGGCACGCACAGCCTCTGATGTATTAGCAGTACAACTGCTATTAAAAGAAAGTGGTTGTAGTTTTAAACTGCCTGTTGCGCCATTATTTGAAACCTTAGATGACTTAAATGCAGGCAGCGATGTTATTACTCAATTGCTAGATAATAACTGGTATCGAGGCCAAGCTGAGGGCATACAGAATGTTATGATAGGTTACTCAGATTCAGCCAAAGATGCTGGGATGATGGCTGCCGGGTGGGCGCAATACGAGGCAATGGATAAGCTTGTACAATTGGCAGAGCAACGCGGTATTGAGCTGATATTATTCCATGGCCGTGGTGGTACTGTTGGCCGTGGTGGCGCACCTGCTGCGCAAGCCTTGCGTTCACAGCCACCAGGTTCACTCAAAGGTGGCCTGCGTGTTACCGAACAAGGGGAGATGATCCGCTTTAAGTTTGGCCTACCTAATGTGGCGCTGGAAAGTCTAAACATCTATGCCGGTGCTGTGCTTGAAAGTAATTTGTTACCACCACCAGAGCCAAAAGATGAATGGCGTGATGTAATGGCGTTGATCAGTGAAAAGTCATGTGAGCATTACCGTAATGTAGTGCGTTTTGATGAAGACTTTGTGCCGTACTTTAGAATGGCAACACCAGAGCAGGAACTATCAAAATTACCGCTTGGTTCGCGTCCAGCAAAGCGTAATCCCAATGGTGGTGTTGAAAGCCTGCGAGCTATTCCCTGGATTTTTGCTTGGAGTCAAAATCGCTTAATGCTACCAGCATGGCTTGGGGCACTAACTGGTTTACAAGCTGCACTTGAAAAACACGGCATAGACACCCTTAATGAGATGAGTCAACGCTGGCCGTTTTTCAGAGCCCGTCTAGAAATGCTTGAAATGGTATTCAGTAAAGCGGACTGTTGGTTAAGTGCGCATTACGACGACGCTTTAGTTGAAGAGCAATATAAACCACTAGGTGAAAAACTGCGTAAAGAGCTCAAGCAGGCTATTTCACTGGTACAATCGTTAAGTCCACAGCAAAGTTTGCTTGCCGATCAACCTTGGATAAAAGAGTCTATTGGTTTGCGCAACCCGTATACGGATCCATTGAATGTGCTTCAAGTTGAGTTGTTAAAACGTTCGCGCGAAGCGGCAGAAGGCAGCTCTGGTGACATTGATAACGCGTTAATGATTACTATGACTGGGATTGCCGCAGGTATGCGTAATACCGGTTGATTATCCAATAATTAAGTGTGGACTTCTTTGCTGTGTTTAGCAGCGAGAGGTCCATTAATTAGTTAATTGAGCACTAACAGTGCGCTGTGCTGGTAAGGTTCGGCGCATATATTACCAAGTAAGTTATATTTATCCGCATTAAACATCTTATTTAATCTTAGTTCAGCTTAGATGTATTGAATACAGTTACTTCCTATCGTTAAGCTGTTTCAGGTTATAACTTAGTTACAACAAGGTATTTTTTGGTATCATTTTAGCAAAAAAAACCATCCTTTATTCTGTATTAACGCTCTGGTCAGACCTGATTTGCTACTAGATATTGACTGTCTGTTTTTTTTATCTAGAATGTCGGTTGTTTTGTCATTTTATGGCAATTGTACTAATAATCGAGTAGTAATTATGTCAAATGTGTTTACTTGCATCACGTATGATGCATCTACGTCATTAATAATGATGACGCTTAGAGGGACGGCAAGTGCACAGGATGTGATGAACTTTTATCAAATTGCGCAGCAGTATGTATCTATTTACGGCAGTAATAAATTACTCGTTGATGTGTCTGAATTAACGCATAAATTTCCGGCAAGTGAACTGCTGACTATTATGCCAGCAGTATCTCAGTGGTTAGCTAGTTGCTTTATTGCTCGCGTCGTTAGTTTTGATGGTTTTATGCACGATTTGTTTTTGCAAAAAGCACAGCGCTTTGATATAAAAGCAGAAAATTTTGATTGTTTTAACAGCGCGAAAAATTGGTTAGTAAATCAACCTAGCATTTAAGCGTTGAACCTTCTAAACTAGTTAGCCATTAAATCATAAAACTAGTCTATGTCTTCATTAACGCCTACAGTAAGTACTCAAACTAGCTGCGTTTTTAGCTTCAGTGAAAAACAACAGCAGCAGTTATATCTTCACGTAAAACAGCACAAGGGTATTTTAAATACCGCTGATATCACAGCTTTGTGCGCGCAATATAAGCAACCTGTCGAGGTTATACTGCGTGCCTGTTTACCTATTGCTGCAAAATTTGCAGTTGTGCCTATTTCACATTTTTTTGTTGGGGCAATTGTAGTTGGCTACGATAAACACGGTGAGCAACATTTTTATTTTGGGGCGAATGTTGAATTTGCACAACAAGCATTAAGCTTAGTGGTTCATGCTGAGCAATCGGCAATTAATAACGCTTGGCTCAATGGCGCGAAAAAAATAGCTAAAATTGCTATCAGTGATGCGCCATGTGGTTATTGTCGTCAATTTATGAATGAGTTGGCTGATGCGCAGAGCTTTGATATTTTATTACCGCAGCAGCAATTCAAGCTGGCTGATTTACTCCCTCACTCATTTGGTCCGCAAGATTTAGGTAATTCTTATAGCTTGTTTAACCCCGCTCCACAACAGCATGAATTTGTTGTAACTGATGAACTGGATAAAACGTTGTTAAGTTATGCGTTGGCTGCATATGTACCTTACTCTGAAAATTACAGCGCAGTGAAAATTAGTACTTTCGAAAATGGTAATTTTTATGGTTGTTATGCGGAAAATGCCGCGTATAGCCCGAGCTTATCACCACTGCAAAGTGCGGTGAGTCAATTGCATTTAGCCGGTTTGGCAATGACTAAAGATGTTGTCAAAGGGATTGAGTTACTACAAACGCATGGTAAGGGAAATCAGTTAAGTGTCAGTCAAGCAGTACTGGCAAGTTACACTGATTTGCCAGTACTACAAAGTATTAGTTTAAATATTAAGCCAACAGCAGTTTAGCGGCTTCGAGTACCACGGCGACTGATTTTTTCTCAATCTCGCCGTGATCTACATTGGGGATTTCTTGGCGAGTACGATTAACCAACACACCAGCTACACAGGCGGCTTTTAGCCCCAGTGCTGCACACATTGTAAATAAGGTTGCTGATTCCATTTCATAGTTCATCACGCCCAGCTTTTGCCATTCTTCACAGCTACCTTGAAATGCTTTTGGTACATAACCCGAGTAAGTGTCGTAACGTTCTTGACCTGGGTAAAAAGTATCGCTTGATGCAGTAATACCAATATGAAAATCAATGCCTAAATTACCGCACGCATTTACCATCGCTTGAGTGGCGAAAAAGTCAGACACCGCAGGGTAGTTCAATGGCGCAAAATGTTGGCTCGCACCATCTAAACGCACAGATGCTTGGCTGATTAAAATATCACCTTCATTAATATGAGGTTGAATAGCGCCAGTTGTGCCAATTCGTAAGAATGTTTCAACTCCCAATTGCGCCAGCTCTTCTACTGCAATGGAGGTTGAAGGACCACCAATACCGGTTGAGCAAATAACCACAGAGTTACCGTTAAGTTGACCTAAGTAAGCATGAAATTCTCGGGTTTGGACGAGGCAAGTTGGGTTTTCGAGAAAAGTTGAAATACGTGCTGCACGATCTGGATCGCCCGGTACAATTGCAAGTTTTGCACCGTGTAGATCGTCGCGGGTGAGTCCTAAGTGAAATACCTTTTCCATAGCGGGGCCTTATTTATAACTTTTGTTCTAACGTCAGTTAATAACGCTAATTTATAAAGAGTTGTTGTCAATTTAGCATAATTACTACAATGCATTGCCTTGTACAGGACGGATGTCCGTTATCAAATTTATTCATTCTCTTTGAATATTCAAGCAACTGACTTTAATTTGTGTCATCGCCGGTAGTTGACTTGTATTCATAGACACTATATCAATCCTACTAGGCACTCTATTTTAGTTTATACGTTGTTGGATAAATAAGTATAACCAATTGTTATTTTAAAGGTTTATATAGTTATTTAAAATGTAGCTAAAGCGGCGAGAGTAATAAAATTGCGAGTGAAAATCGGCGCGTTAATCTTTTATTAATTTTATTTTCAACAACGCTCTTTTGCATAACTACGCAAAAGCACACAGTAAGGAATTGCAATGAGCACACAATGGCACACATTTAAAAGTAAAGTTGAGCACTGTTTATGTCCGCCGGGCGATGGCGTTTTTACGGTTAATACTGCAAAAGAACGTAAAGCGGCGCTGCGTATGAAACTGTATGGGCAAGAAGATAATATCGATACGCTATGGCGTGCATCACTCGATACACTTAGTCAAAGTGAGCATAAAGCGGTGACTTTAGGTATTAGCTCTGACTGTGGTGGTGGCATTTTACGCGGCGCCAACTGGGGGCCATTGTTTTTACGCTCAACATTGATTGATCAGCAGCCTCAGGCAAAGTCGTTTGATTTAGGTGATGTAAGGGTTATCCCACATTTACTGCATGATAAATATTTAAACGACGCGACTATCAGTAATTGCCAACAGGCATTATATGATAATCCAAGCAGTGAGTATTATGTCAGCCCGTTGTCTATCACTGAAGATGTATGCGATAGCTTTTATGCAACGTTTACTGATAAAGGCATTTTTGGTATTGGTGGTGATCATTCAATTAGTTACCCGTTAACTAAAGCGTATTTGAAGGCAAAGCGTGCGCAAGGTAAACGCACTGCGATTATTCACTTTGATGCGCATACCGATTTACTCGTTGAACGTTTAGGTATCGATTTATGTTTTGGCTCGTGGTGCACTCATATTTTAGAGTTTTTACCTGCACCGCATCATCTGATCCAATTTGGTATTCGTTCAAGCGGTAAGCCAAAAGAGCACTGGGAATCTACCTTTGGCGTTAAACAACATTGGGCCCATGAGATCATCGAACGAGGCGCGCCGGCAATTGCCGCAGAAGTCATTGCTCAGCTTAAAGCTGACAATGTTGATGAACTCTACGTCAGCTTTGATATTGACGCCCTCGATGAAGAGTTTGCATCAGCAACAGGCACACCCGAAGGGAACGGTTTAACGCCGCAGCATGCTTTGGATATCTTGGTTGCTTTGGCTGATGAATTTCCGATCACTGGCGCTGATATGATGGAAATTGCCCCATTTACTGACAGTTCACTGATTGGTCAATCGAGTTCAGATACAACGCTTAGAGAAGGTGCAAAAATTTCAGCATTTTTAATTAATGCCATGAACCGCGCATAGTCAATAACAGTTCATTTAAGCAGCCTGCTACGGCATGCTGCTTTTTAAATTCACAAATCAGCTATTTGCCGTTATATTTAATTTACATCAACAGATGCTTAAAGTAATAATCGGTGGGGCAAGAGTGGCTAAGTGGTGTTATTTTTTATTTATAATCTTAAGTAATCAAAGTCTCGCTAAATTAAATGTGGTGACGGAATATTTTCCGCCTGCTCAATATCTTGATGAAAACGAACAACTTGTTGGCTATATCGCTGATAAAGTTCAAATGGTGTTAGCTTCTTCAACACTCGATTATACAATTTCAGTGCATAGTTGGAGTACTGCATTTAATATGGTACTGCGCGATCCGCAAACGTGCATTTTTTCTATGGCGCGCTCAACTTCTCGTGAAAAGCAATTTATTTGGATTGCAGAATTAGCAAAGTTGAATACTTATCTGTATGCATTGAATTCAAAAAACATTGTTATCAATTCCCTAGAGCAAGCAAAGCAATACCGAATTGCGGTATTAAAAGATAATTACAGCCATCACTTTTTATTATCACAGGGCTTTGAAGAAGGTGTAAATCTAATGCTGATGAATAGTTTTGATAATATTTTTAAAATAGTTCAAAGCCGTCAAAGCACTATCGATATCGTCGTATTACCTGAACAACGCGTTAAATTTGAACAGTCTAAAAGGCAGGTTACTGACAAGTTAACACCAATTTTAAGACTCAAGATCACGCAACCAGCACTGTATTTTGCTTGTAACAAAGCGCTAGATAAGCCAACTCAAACCAAACTCAGCAACGCATTCAACGCGTATCAGTAAGCTTTTATTGTTGGTAATGCACTGATATTTAATTACTTTTAATATTAATTAAATTTAAATTGCCCAACCTTTAAAAGGGGTTATAATCCAGCTGCTTTTGCTTATAAAAGCGCTTATTTTTGGAGTTATAAATGGGTGACTTAATCGGGATTGGTTTATTAATCTTGATCAGTGCGTTATTTGCTATGTCGGAAATCGCCATCGCAGCATCACGTAAAATTAAATTAAGAGTCATGGCTGACGAAGGCAATGCTAAAGCGGCTGCAGTGTTAAAGCTGCAAGAGCAACCCGGTGCTTTTTTTGCCATGATCCAAATTGCCCTTAATGCAATTGCTATTTTAGGCGGTATAGTGGGCGAACAAGCGCTTTCACCTTATGTTGAAAGTGTGCTTGTGTTATTTTATCAAGGACCGTTACTGGCGCAAATTAGCTTTTTACTGTCGTTTTTGACAATTACTTCATTGTTTATTTTATTTGCTGATTTATTACCAAAACGCTTAGCTATGATCCTACCAGAGGCTGTTGCGGTTCGCGTAGTCACGATTATGCGTTGGGTAACGTATGCATTAACACCGTTAGTATTGTTTTTTAATGGTGTAACTAACATTGTTTTACGCTTATTCAATGTGCCGGCAGAGCGTGAAGACATTGTAACCACCGAAGACATAGTCGCAATGATGGATGCAGGCGCAGAATATGGCAGCTTACAACAACAAGAATATGATTTAATTGGTAATGTATTTGATTTAGAAGCGCGCTTTTTATCGAGTGTAATGTCACCTAGAGATCAAATAGTCTACTTTGATATTAACGAAGCCAGCGATAGTATTTCGGGCAAAATCATTGATCATCCACATAATCATTTTTTGGTATGCAATGGCAATTTAGATAAATTAATTGGCTCAGTTGAATCAAAAGATATTCTTCGCCAAGTGCTCAAAGGCGATGCAGCGAATATTAACGACGAAATGCTCGAAAAAGAGATTTTTTATCTACCAGAAACACTGAGTTTGTCAGAGGCATTAAATGCCTTTAAAGGCGCAGCAAAACCCTTCGCAGTGGTGGTAAATGAATACGCACTTGTCGTGGGAATTGTGACAGTTAAAGATCTTATGAAAGGCTTTATGGGAGATTTGATCACCCATAATGGTGATGAATTAATTATCGCACGTGATGCAAATTCATGGTTAGTTGATGGTTTAACCCCAGCCGTTGAGCTGGCAAAAGTGCTCGGTGTGGATGAATTTCCAGAGCAAATGCATTATGAAACTGTTGCCGGATTTTTAATTTATACCATGAAGCGAATTCCTAAACGTGCAGAATATATTCAATTCGCAGGTTTTAAATTTGAAGTGGTGGATGTTGAAGGGATCCGAGTTGAGCAATTATTGGTGTCTAAAATACTACCGGTAGAACCAGTCTTACAATAAAACGTGAGGCGCTATGCGCCTCATTATTTATTCAAAAGCGCCTTTTATTATTGCAAACCCTTGCTCAACCATATGAATGCCATTACTCCATACATGTTGTGGCGCTAAAGTGTTGCTATCAAGTAAAACTAAGTCGGCGTCTGAGCCTTTGCTAATAGTGCCTTTTTTAATCCCCAGTACATTAGCGGGATTAGTGGTTATGGCCATTAATGCGTGCTCTATACTCACCTCATATTGATGTACAGCTTGTTGAAAAGCACCTAACAGAGAGGCTTCTTTACCAATTTCAAGCCCGAGCAAATTAAATTGCTCGTCAAATATTGGCAGGCTGGCATGGCCATCTGAACTCATAGTCAATTGTGTTGGCTTAACATTGTGTGTTAAACAGTAAGCTAACGCTTGCGCGGCAGCATATTCGCCATGAGCAAGATCATACTCAGTTGTGCTGGTGGTAAAATCAATTGTACCGCCGGCTTCACAAAATAAAATCCCAGCGTCAAGCAGCGCTTTATTTCTATTCATGTGTGTTGGATAAAACTGACTCAATGAAATATCAGTATTTTTATCAACCTCATGCAGAATCGCTAAGTGACTATTAACGGGGCCGACATGAATGCTCACGGTGCCTTTTTTTGCGCTTAGCATGCCGGCGACTTTTGCTTCTGCTGCCAACTCTGCGAGTTGTTGAACGGTGGGTTGGCTGCTACGGTGATCTGAAATTGCCACTTCGCCTACGCCAATAAACTCGTCAATATACATTAGGTCATTTGTAATACTACCCGTCAGTGTTTTAGCGGGTAAGTGATAAGAGCCAGTATGGCAAAATACATTAAGACCAAGCTCTTTTAAGCCTTTCGCTTTAGCAACTAAGTTGGTTAGTGTGCGACTGCTTGAGTCAGTGCCCAGCGCTGCAATAACGGTTGTAATACCTGCTAAGGTGGCATCAGTTAAGTTCATTTCTGGCGTTCGACTAGTAAAACCTGCTTCGCCGCCACCGCCTGTAATATGGACCAAAGAGTCAACAAAGCCTGGTACTAGAATGTTTCCTCGGCCATCGATAATCTTTACTTCGGTATTACTTTCTAGTTTGATCTCGGTTCGAAAATCAATCACTTTAGAACCAGCGATGAGTACATCCATCTGCCCTTGAGGGCTTGGAGTATAAAGGTTTGCACCTCGAATTAATGTCAACATAGTGAAGTCTTTTTATTGATAATTGATAAAATAAGCAAGAAATATGAAGCCGCTTGCTAAAGTAAATAATGCTAAAGTGAAACGCCAAATAAAGGCTGCCCATTCGCTCCAATCAAGCTTTACAATACCTAAGCAACCGATCAAGCTGGCTGAGGTTGGAATGAATATATTCGTTAAGCCATCGCCAAACTGAAAAGCTAATACCACAATTTGTCGTGAGACATTGAGTAAATCGCCTAATGGAGACATCAGTGGCATAGTGATAGCGGCTTGGCCGGACCCTGAAGAAACAAAAAAGTTAAACACACTTTGAAATAATAACATTCCCCATGCCGCAACAAAGTCTGGTACCGCAGCGATACTACTAGCACTATGATAAAGTAATGTATTTAAGGTTGACGGTGCATTTAAATCACTGCCGCCAAGTAATAATACCACCCCTTTGGCAAGAGCGACTAACATGGCTGCGGGCAACAATTCTTGTGCGCCATGTTTAAATGCATCAGCACTTTGGTTAGCTGTTTGTTTATTAAAAATACTGGCTATAAAAGCACTGATCACACCAATACAAAAAAACTGTGCTGCGAGCTCTGGAATATAGTATTGGCGCGCCATCACACCCCACACAACCCAAGTAATACCCGTTATAAAAGTAATCAAGATAAGTTTATCGGCGGTATCTAATTTTATATCAGTATGGGAGTCGCTTTGCGCGGTGTTAATGGTTCTGATCGAGTTGGCATAACGTATAGTAAAAAATAAACCAAATAGTGTAAACACAACCCATGCGATCATTCTAAAGCCAGCACCAGAAAAAACCGGTATTTCAGCAATAGATTGTGCAATTGCAATACTAAAAGGATTCATCCAAGACGTTGCAAAGCCAATTTGTGTGGCAACATACGTAGTTAAAACCGTTACTTTGGCATCATAGCCGAGCTGTTTCATGATCGGTAGCAAGACAATACAAAAAGCAATGGCTTCTTCGCCCATACCAAATACTGCGCCACCTAACGAAAATAACACAAATAATAATGGTAGAAACAGCCATTCAACTCGCTGAGTTTTATTGATAAGCGCCATAATACCGTTATTAATTGCGCCTGTTTTCATAATGATACCGAACGCGCCGCCGGTAATTAATATAAATGCCATGACACCGATGGTTGCGCCGTACTTGTCACCCGATACTAAACCTTCAAACAACACATTTGCCAGGCCAATTTCACCGCCTTCAGCAAACAGCGGCGTTTGCTCGCTTACAGCCACTGTTTGGTATTGAGAAAGTTCAACACTGTGGCTATCTTTTTGGGCGTTAAACATCCCAGGAGTAATAAACAAGGTTGCCAAGTAGGCAATTAATGCAACTGATAACAAGATGATACTTGCATCAGGCATAGTAAATTGTTTGTTTTTCATAATTTCACTTTTCGCAAAGAAATAGGTTGCTTAGACTAAGCCGCACACCTGCTTATTTTAACACGAAGTTTATTTGAATAAGTGACCTTACTCTACAAAGCAAAGCCACTTAGTACAATTTGGATGGTGTTACGCACAGCGACTAGCACGGCGCGTATAATTTTTAGAAACGATAGCTGACACTAAATGTATAACGCGCGCCATAAGCATTATGGTTTATAGAATCAAAACCACGACTTGAGCCGTATAGCTGTGGCGGCTCTTTGTCAAAAATATTATCAATGCGCGCTCTTAAGGTAAGGGCTTTATTTACGTAGTAACCTGCAGATAAATCCCATACGAGCCAATCGTCAACTTGATGATTACCTTGTGAGTCAAGTTTACCTAAACTTTCCAGTTCATCAATTTCACGGCCTCTAAGTCCTTCAATGTCATCATCATAGCTGCTGGTGTAATTTGCGCCAAGGTTTAGGTAGTAGCTTTGAGCTTCCCAATCGATTGACATACGACCGATGTTTTCAGGGTAGCGATACGTGCCAACTAACTTTTCAATGGCATCAGAGCCTGGTTTATTGCGCTCAAATTCAAGATAGTGCGTGCCATCAAATGCAAAAGTTAAATCGCCACCTGAAAGCCTAAAACGGTGATCAAACTTAATATCAATCCCTGCTAATGTTTGTGTGCCGGTATTTTCAAGTGGGATAACATGGTCACGAAATAATGGTAAAAATAGCTCATCATCACGTGGGTTAAACTCGGTAATATAGTTATCTAAAATTTCATTTAGGTTGGCACCATCTTGCTCGATACTTAAACCACTATTGTCACTGATATCACATAGCTCATTATCGTAAGAAATACCTTGTTGACCTTCTGGGACAATACCGCAATGGCGCAGTGATGCATCAGTAATGGCACGATCTAGCACCGCAGTCATATTAGTATCAATCACTTCTTCGTGATCAAACTGCCAGTAATCAACGGTTAGGTTAGTATCAGCGCTTGGGCTCCAAGCAAAACCAACACTAATAGCTTCTGATTCTTCAGCTTTAAGATTTTTATTTCCAAGCTCGAGTGAGTTAACACTTACCTCTGTTCCTTGGCCCATACAATAAAGATCAGATACTGCTTGGTTAGCACCGCAATCGAAGGTTGATTGAGTGGTTCTTAATTTAACACCAGCTTGCGTAAGAGAAGGGGCACGGAATGACGTAGACCATGAGCCACGTAACACTAACGAGTCGTTAGGACGATAGCTTAAGCCTATTTTTGGATTAAAGGTGCCGCCAAAATCGTCATAATGATCGTAACGTCCTGCCGCCTGTAGCTCAACTTGATCGGTCAATGATACACTTATTTCTGCGAACGCCGCGTATTGAGTGCGATCAGCCTCTGATAAGCTCGAGCCAAAACCAAATACATCCACTAAGTAGCCGTTTTCAGGGCGTGCTTGCGAGTCAAGTGATGGAATGTCAGTTAATTCTTCACGGCGAGCTTCAACTCCAAATGATGCATAAGCGGGTAAATCATTAAAGGTGAATAGCTCACCGTTAAAGTTTACATCCCAGCCGTATACGGTGCTTTCGCCACTGCGTGTTGGACGTGCCTGTGCCGTTGCTAAAACCGCATCGTTGGCGGCATCGCCTTGCACAAATGGATTATAAAATGGCAGTAAATCGCCTGATACACAGTTAAGGTTTGCGCCGTCGTAGTTTGCTAATGTACCGTCTGAGCATAGTTCACCAGTAATGGCGGCATGAAATTGATAGCGATTGTAAATACCATCAATGGCTTCTTGCTCAGAGCTTGAGCGAGAAAAGGTTACGCCTGACTCCCAGCTCCAGTCACCAACATCACCTGCAAGGCTACTCACTAAGCGGAAGTTTTTAGTTTCTACTTCGACAGTACGTGGGGCATTAAAACGCGCATCAAAGCCAAAGCCGTAAACTTCGCGGCCAGCTTGCGTATCAAATTCAAATGGGTCAATAAACACTTGATCCATCAAATCATTACTGCCATCTGCATTATCATAAATGAACAGCGCATCTTCTAAAATGAAAGGACCATCTTCATCATTTATTTGATTAATCGGTGAGGGTGACGAGTACGCTTTTGCCTTTGTTTGGCTATAGAAAAAGTCAGTATGCCAATCAAGACCGCCTAAGCTGCTATTGAACATAAAGCCAGTCGATAGACTCTCAAATGGCGTATCCAGATAATCGTCTTGATTTGGGTAATAGGCACAAATGTCTTCACCAAATTCAGTTGTAACTAATTCAGTCTGGCAATTTGGCGCTGGCAATTCATTCCCATCACGCGAGCTGTAATAATAAATATTTGGCGCGTTTTCAAGTTTTGGTAAGTACGAATAACTATTCACCAGTGGTGATGATGCAGTGAAATCTCGATCGGTTGCTTTAAATGCGTTACGGTCAAAAATATCGGCAAAAACCGTTAAGTTACTCTCACCAATGTTTGTACCGTATACTAGGTTAAGTTGTTTTTTACCTTCATCATGACTGTTAAAGCTGTTTGCGTAGGATGCGTTTACTTCAGCGCCTTCAAAGTCATCTTTTAAAATATAGTTAATTACACCTGCTACGGCATCTGCACCGTAAACCGCTGATGCACCGGTTGCAAGAATATCAATGCGCTCGATAGCTGCAAGTGGAATTGAGTTCACATCGACAAAGTTTTCCGTGCCAGCGGCAAATGAACTGGGCGCAACACGACGACCATTAATCAGTGTTAATGTGGCTGATGGGCCCATGCCACGTAGGCTTGCTGCAGATTGTCCCGCAGGTGTTGAAGTGGACGTGCCACCGCTTTCTGAAGTGGAAAAAGTGCCGCTACCACCTTTGAACACGGATAAATCCTTTAGTAATTCGTGAATCGTGTTGGCGCCAGAGCGTTTGATGGCATCTTGGTCTAATACCGTTAGTGGAATCGTTCCTTCAAGATCGACGCCTTTTAAACGTGATCCGGTGACTTCTACTCGTTCAATGTTTTCAGCTTTAGTGTTTTCTTGCGCATACAAAAAAGTTGGGCAAAGCACTGCGCTTATTGCCGTTGCAATAGTTAATTGACGAAACATATTGGTTTACCTTTGTCTTTATTTTAAGCACAGGTGTACTGCACAGTGCTTATTTTTTGATTATTTAGACAGGGCCGTGATCGATAGACACAGTTAGCCCCTCACAGAGAATGTGAGGTAGTGGCTACTCGTCAAACCACTCCGAAAGGTAGTGAGGAGAGTAGAAATATGTACACAGCGATGTTGCGTTTTTAAACATAATTCCAATCCAAAAGGTTTTTGACAAAGCTAGTATTTGGGTGCTAGCTTACTCGCGATTTAAAAGTTCCTTATTTTTATAGCAAGCATAAAGTTTTACTGCAAGCTATTTTTTATCATTTTTTACATGAGTATAACATTATGGAAAACTTTCGGGAACATCTTACAAAGAGCTCTAAATGTGGTTTTTTTGCTGCTTTTACACTGGTAATGGCCGCTTTTTCGGCGAATATATCTGCAAATCAAACTGAGCAAACCTTGCTGTTAATTGGTGGCGCATTAACGACTTGTTCAAGTTTAAGTCCTAAAAATTGCATTGAAAAAACATCATTAATAGGAAAAAAAGCGAATCAATTTCAATTGACGGGCAAAGCACTACAAGAAATAAAAAGCCAATGGCCTGATGATAGTACTAATAACCGCAATGAAACCTTGCGGGTTTTATCAAAAATTGCCAAGCAACAGCCTAATCTTATCGATAAAGGGTCTTTGCTATGGGCTTGGCGGGATTTAGATAGCCGCTCGCTCAATAATTTAACTGATCGAGAATATAACTTTGTCACTGATATGCTGGAAGTGGCGGTTGTTGATGCTAAAGGCCAGCGCATAAAAGAAACGGTGCAAAGTAAACAAAATAATGAGCCTGCTGCTAATGATATAGTTAATTTTATTTCTGCAACAGCTAAAGTAAATAGTAAACAGCCGAGCTTATTAGCTATCACAGCATCGAGTCGCGACCCTTATGAATCGGCTGACTTTTACGAAGGCTTACTGGATTTTGATCATATTAAAAGTTCATGGCTGGCATTAACTCCGGCATTAGCGCAAGCAATCACAACTGGGCAATGTGAAAAGCTAGCGCAATTTCGCCAGCAAAACATGCAGGTGTTTAATCGCCACAAAATCTATCCTGACCGTATTCAAGCTGAGCAACAACTATGCGACGCGGGTGTTGATAATTTAGTTGCAAAAATCGAATCTGCAACAGGTATTATGCTCAATGGTGGCGATCAAAGTTTAACTCGAAAAGTGTTATTTGATGATACGGGCAAGCCGTATCCATGGACCGATGCTATACGTTCACGTCCGCTATTGGTAGGTACAAGTGCAGGCACAGCCATTCAAAGTGGCGGCAGTAACCAGTTTGGTAGTGTTGCGATGATCACTAATGGCACTAGTTTAGCTGCATTACGCGATGGTGCGCACGCAGTTCCTGCACCGAGTGAACGTTGTGAAGATGATTGTAATCAAGGGCTAAGCGCAGATACATTAACCTATCAAACTAATGGTGGGCTGGGCAGCTTTAGTGCAGGTATAGTTGACACCCATTTTAGTGAGCGAAATCGCACTGTGCGTTTAGCGACATTGCTTGCAAAAACAGGGCAACAGTATGGCTTTGGTGTTGATGAAACAACAGCTTTAGTGTTCATAAAATCACAACAGAGTACGATTGTGACAGTGCTAGGTAAGCATGGGGTTGTGCATTTAAATAAGGGCAAAGATAAATACAGTTTTGATTATTCATTTTGGCCAGCTGGTGCGATTATTGATGTAACACCTCAAGGCTACCAATTAAACCGACGTACTATAGACAGTGCTTTGCCTGCAATTAAAATACCGCCTTTGCCAATGCAGCGTTTTAATAACATACTCACCGATGCTAAATTGCGCTCGCTTACTCAAGCAATGTGTTTAGCTAATGAGCAGTCAGCGGTAGGTCAGCAAGATGAGTTTATAGTGACTTTAAATGCCAGTAAAAATACCCAGTATCAGAGAATAAGTTCAAGCAGTTATGGCTGTGCAATTGAACGACTTAGCGTGAATATTACGACGATTCAATGATGCTTTGATGTAGAGCTACTGTTACTCACAGTAGCTTTTCTTTAAATGACAAAGTAATGTGTTAAATTGTCAAAAACACCAATTTGGATATATTAGCTACCCATTTCCCCTCAAATCTCACAACCGATGATTGAACAACTGCTTGCTGTGTCGCTTTTAGTTCCATACGTTCAAAATGACTACTTTTAATGTTTACTGCAGCTGCATTGTTATGCTCATTAAAGATAAAATTAACTCTTTTTGTACCTGCAATTAGCAATCGAGTTGTTCTGTTTTTTAGCTCACCGTCAAGTCTTTTTACATCACTTTACATGCTCTTAGATCTTTTAAAAATAATTCTCAATTAACATTGGAAAATGTAATAATTTAATTTAGAATGATCGTTCATTCTAAATTAAGGGTAGTTAACATGCAGCGTTCTCGCGTCGTTCTTTTTACTGTCACCGCTTTGGCAAGTGCAGTTGCTTTATCCGGTTGCGATCAAACTCAGCAGGCGAATGCGCCTGCTTCGCAGCCAGCTCCTGTTGGCGTAATTACATTAAAAAGCCAACCATTAACACTTACTAAGGAGCTTCCTGGACGAGTAACTGCGTCTCAAGTGGCGGAGATTCGTCCTCAGGTAAGCGGTATTATTCAATCACGTTTATTCACTCAAGGTGCTGAAGTTAAAAAAGGTCAGGCTTTATATCAAATCGACCCAGCTACATTTGAAGCGCAAGTGGCAACCAGTAAGGCCGCTATTAGTAAGGCACAAGCAAGCATTGCTAATGCAAAGGCTAAATCAGAGCGTTATTCTGAGTTACTAGCAATAAAAGCGGTCAGCCAACAAGATTTTGATGAAGCCGACGCAAGCTATAAAGGCGCCCAGGCTGATTTATTAACGGCTCAAGCGCAGCTTAAAACCGCACAGATCAATTTTAACTATAGTAAGGTTTCATCACCTATTAGTGGTCAAATTGGCAAATCGAACGTGACCGTAGGTGCTTTGGTAAGTGCTAATCAAGCAACCGTGTTAGCAACCGTCACTCAGCTTGACCCAATTTATATTGACCTTACACAGTCAAGTAGTGAGTTGACTCGCTTGAAAAAAGCGATTGCCAATGGTGAGCTTGACAAAGATCTTACTGCGCAATCAAAGGTTGAACTCACTATGGAAGATGGCTCAGTGTATCCGCACACTGGCACTTTGCAGTTTTCTGAAGTGGCTGTTGATCCAAGCACTGGCTCAGTGACTTTACGAGCAGAATTTCCAAATCCAGAAAAGCTATTATTACCAGGTATGTACGTCAGAGCTGTGGTTGTTGAAGGTGTTAAGTCTGATGCTATTTTAGTACCACAACGTGGTGTGAGTCGTAATAGCAAAGGTGAGCCTACAGCGATGGTGGTGAGTAAAGACAATACTGTTGAAGCGCGAGTATTAAAAACTGACCGCACAGTAGGTGCTAACTGGTTAGTGACAAGTGGCTTGAACGACGGCGATCAACTGATTGTTGAAGGTTTACAAAAAATAGCACCGGGCGCACCTGTTAATGCAGTGCCTGCCGACTCAGCTGCTAAAACTCAATAACGGAGCATTTTAATGTCACGATTTTTTATCGACCGGCCTATCTTTGCATGGGTACTGGCCATTATTGTTATGTTGGCGGGTATACTTGCAATTAAAGCGCTACCTATTGCTCAGTATCCGTCTATTGCGCCTCCGGCAATTAGTGTCCAAGCTAATTATCCAGGTGCTTCCGCACGTACGTTAGAAGATACTGTTACGCAGGTTATTGAGCAAAAGATGAAAGGGTTAGATGGCTTGTTGTATATGTCATCAACCTCGGAATCAAATGGCTCGGCAACTTTAACACTAACGTTTGATGCTGATACCGACCCAGATATTGCACAAGTTCAAGTGCAAAATAAACTTGCCTTGGCAACCCCGTTATTGCCACAAGAAGTGCAACGCCAAGGTGTATCAGTAGCTAAATCTGCACGTAACTTTTTAATGGTTGTTGGTTTTGTTTCTGAAGATGGCAGCATGAATAATATCGACATTGGTGATTATGTTGCATCCAATGTGCAAGATATCGTGTCGCGCGTTGATGGCGTAGGTGAAGTGCAGTTATTTGGCTCACAGTATGCGATGCGTATCTGGTTAGACCCTAGTATGCTGCAAAAATATAAACTGACTCCTGCAGATATTAGTGCGTCTATTAGTGCTCAAAATGCGCAAGTATCGGCAGGTCAACTTGGTGCTTTACCTGCGATTTCAGGGCAGCAGCTTAATGCCACTGTGACTGCGCAAAGTCGCTTACAAACACCAGAACAATTTCGCAATATTTTTGTCAAAAACAATGAGGATGGTTCTGTAGTTCGCTTAGGCGATGTCGCAAAAGTCGAACTTGGCGGTGAAAGCTACGGTGTTGTGGCGCGCTTTAATGGTAAACCAGCGTCAGGTTTAGGTATTAAACTTGCCAGTGGTGCAAACGCTCTTGATACTGCTGCGGGTGTTAAAACTGCATTGGCTGAACTAGAGCCTTTTTTCCCTGAAGGGTTAGCCAGTGTTGTACCTTACGACACCACTCCGTTTGTATCATTATCAATTGAAAAAGTAGTGAGTACATTAATCGAAGCCGTGGTGTTAGTGTTTTTAGTTATGTACTTGTTTTTACAAAACTTTAGAGCAACTCTAATTCCTACTATTGCAGTGCCTGTGGTTTTATTGGGTACATTTGCTGTGCTGCAAGTACTCGGTTATTCAATTAATACCTTGACCATGTTTGCTATGGTACTGGCCATTGGCTTGTTAGTTGATGATGCCATCGTGGTGGTTGAAAACGTTGAGCGGGTGATGACCGAAGAAAAACTTTCACCGCTTGAAGCTACGCGAAAATCGATGGATGAAATCAAAGGTGCACTAGTTGGTATTGCTATGGTGTTATCGGCCGTATTTATCCCAATGGCGTTCTTTGCAGGCTCGACAGGGGTTATTTATCGTCAGTTCTCAGTAACCTTAGTAACTGCTATGAGTTTATCTGTTTTAGTGGCACTTATTTTAACACCAGCACTGTGTGCAACCATGTTAAAACCGAGTCACGTACATAATAACTCATCATTTATTGGTCGCTTTTTTATGGGCTTTAACCGCGGCTTTGAAAAGACCAACACCGGCGCACAAAACTTTGTAAGTCGTATGATCAAGCAAAGTAAGCGCTATTTATTGTGTTACGGCTTAATTGTTGGCGGCATGATCTATATTTTCTCACAACTCCCTTCAGCATTTTTACCTGATGAAGACCAAGGTATTTTGTTCAATCAAGTAAGTTTACCAGCAGGAGCAACCACTGAGCAGACATTAAAAGTCGTTGAGAAAATGGAAAAACATTTCCTAGAAGATCAGTCTGAAGCTGTTCGTTCTGTGTTTAGTGTAACTGGCTTTAGCTTCGCAGGCTCTGGACAAAATGCAGCGCTTGGTTTTGTTGGTTTAAAACACTGGGATGAGCGTCAACGCGATGATTTATCGGTTGGTGCAGTTGCAGGCAAAGCGATGGGTTATTTTTCTACGATTAAAGAAGCCTTTGTTTTTGCTTTCCCACCACCTGCGGTTGTTGAGCTTGGCACTGCCAATGGCTTTACCTTGTTTTTACAAGATAGGGTTGGGCTTGGTCACGACAAATTACTCGAAGCGCGAAATATGTTACTAGGGATGGCTTCACAAAGTCCTGTGTTAGCAGGCGTTCGCCCTAATGGTCAAGAAGATAAGCCAGAACTGGAGCTAGATATTGATTTAGCAAAAGCGCAAGCACTTGGGCTGACCCAAGCAGATATCAATAGTACTTTGTCTACCGCGTGGGGTAGTAGCTATGTGAATGACTTTATCGACCGTGGTCGAGTAAAAAAAGTGTTTTTACAAGGTACGCCAGAGTCTCGTATGGTGCCGGAAGATTTAGATAAATGGTATGTACGTAATAGTAATGGCGATATGGTGCCATTTAGCGCGTTTGCTCAGTCGTACTGGACCTATGGTTCGCCGCGTCTTGAACGCTATAACGGCTTTTCGGCAATGGAAATTCAAGGTGCAGCAGCGCCAGGCTATAGTACCGGTCAAGCCATGGATGAAATGGAGAAATTGGTTAGCCAGTTACCAACCGGGATTGCCTTTGAATGGACTGGTATTTCGTATGAAGAACGTTTAAGTGGTGGTCAAGCGCCATTATTGTATGCGTTGTCGTTATTAGTGGTATTTTTGTGCTTAGCTGCATTGTATGAAAGTTGGTCGGTGCCTGCTGCGGTAATGATGATTGTTCCTTTAGGTGTATTCGGCGCTGCAATGGCTGCCTTTATAGGTAACTTATCAAATGATATTTACTTACAAGTAGGCTTGTTGACTACCATAGGACTGGCGTCTAAAAATGCCATTTTGATTGTTGAGTTCGCAATTCATAAAATGGATGAAGGCATGGGGCTGGTGGATGCTGCAATTAACTCTGTTAAGCTACGACTACGACCAATTTTAATGACTTCTATGGCATTTATTTGTGGCGTTCTACCTTTAGCTATTGCATCAAGTGCTGGTTCTGGTGCACAAAATGCTCTAGGTATCTCTGTCATAGGTGGCACGCTCGCATCGTCAATATTGGCTGTGATATTTGTACCGTTATTCTTTGTATTAGTGCGCAGAGTTTTTCCAGGTAAACATAAAACTGTGACACAGGAGTAATCATAATGACATTCAAAACGTTAAGCCTAGCGAGTCTAAGCATATTTGTGCTCAGTGCTTGCCAAATGGCACCTCCGCGTGAAGATATCGTGTTGCCGGTGCCTGATAGCTACGCAATACAGAGCGAACAAGGTAATACGGCTGATTTAAGATGGCAGCAGTTTTTTGCGAATGAAAAGTTGCAACACTTGATTGAACAAACATTAGCTCATAATAAAGACCTTAAACTTGCCGCACTTAATGTGCAGCAAGTTCGTGCGCTTTATCAAATCGAAGACTCTGCCTTATATCCGTCAATCGATTTTGCTGCGTCGGGCACGCGTCAGCGCTTACCGGGAGACTTAACGTCAACCGGTAATGCACAAATTAGCGATAGCTATCAAGCTACCGTGGGGATGACCGCGTATGAGCTCGATATATGGGGCAAAATTCGTAATCAATCTGATCAAGCACTGCAAACTTTGTACGCGTCAGAGCAAACTCAAACGAGTGTAAAAATTAGCTTAATTTCTGAGTTGGTAAGTGCGTGGCTAAATTACGCTGCTGATAAAGAGCAGTTAGCGCTTGCTACGCAAACCCTAAAAAGTCAGCAGGCATCACTGGCGTTAACCGAAAAAACCTATGCACTTGGCGCGGCATCAAAGTTAACGTTGGCACAAATTGAGAGCACTGTAGCCACCGCAAAAGTTGATATTGCTAACTATCAGCGCTTGTTAAAGCGTGATAAAAATGCCCTTGATTTATTAGTCGGTCAGCCGGTTTCAGCGCAGTTGTTACCTGTTGAGAGTTTAGATGAAGTACTAAATTTCCCGACCGTGCCTGTAGGCTTACCATCCGAGTTACTTGAGCAACGTCCTGATATTAAAGCAGCAGAGTTTCAGTTATTAGCTGCTAACGCTAATATCGGTGTTGCGAAGGCGGCATTTTTTCCGAGCATTAGCTTAACGGCTAATGCAGGGAGTGCGTCGAGTGATCTAGATAATTTGTTTTCAAGTGGCACTGGCACTTGGAGCTTTATGCCATCGATCACGATACCGATATTTAATATGGGTCGTAATCAAGCAAACTTAGATGTTGCGCAAACTCAACAACAGATTGCGCTAACTACCTATGAACAAACGATTCAACAGGCATTTAAAGAAGTCTCTGATGCGCTTGCCGATAGGGAAGGCTATATGCAGCAGCTAAGTGCGCTTGAAGATCTGTATAACAGTAATCAAGTGTCGTTTACACTCTCTGAAGCTCGCTTTGAAAAAGGCGCCGATAGCTATTTACAAGTGCTGGATGCACAACGTAATTGGTACAGTGCAGGGCAACAACTCATTAGCGGTAAAAAAGCCTATATTACGAGCCAAATTAGTTTGTATAAAGCGGTTGGAGGCGGTTGGCAACGATCGGCTCAACAGAGTGAATAGCCGCTAGGCTGCACCACTATATAGTTTATCACTAGTTTATTAAGTTCTTTGTGGCAACTGACAAAGTTGATGTAAAAGGGCATATAAGCTAGTGATAATTATTAGGTTAAAGAAAAGCAGCGCTTTTCGGAGTTACTATGAAAGAAAAATCTAAAAGACAAACCGACCCTGCACTTGTGCAAGCACGCCGTGAGCAAGTGCTTAGTGCTGCGGCCGATTGTTTTAGACGAAAAGGCTATCATGGCGCAGGAATGGCCGAGATCTCAAAGACCGCAGGGATGAGCGCAGGACATATTTACAATTACTTTGCTAGTAAAGAAGCGATCATTGAATCGATTATAGAACAGGATATGGAAAAGCTGTTCTCTATTTTTCAGGAGTATGAAGATCAACCTGGTGACTTAGTAACGATTCTACTCGATGGTCTAGACTATGCAGTGGAACATCATACTGATGTAAACCAAGGAGCACTCGATTTAGAGATGTTCGCTGAAGCTGCGCGCAACGATAAAGTGGCAGAGCAGTTGCGAAAGTCTGATTGTTACGCCAGAGAGAAAATGCGAAATCTTTTATTGAGTGAACGCAGTTTGATAAAAGATCTTAGTGCAACTGAACTTGAAAGCCGTATCGAAGTGATGTTTGCAATGATAAATGGGATCACCATACGCAAAACCCTTAATCCACATGTTGATAAAGCCACGCTATTATTAGCGCTTCGCCCGGCAATGCGGGTGTTGCTTATACCGTTCTAATTAGAGCCGAGGCCTTAACCGCAAAGAGGTGTCGTTTAATCCTCTTTGCTGCGTTATTTTGGGGCTTAAAGCGCAAACCTTAAATTATAAGTTAAGTATATTTTAGTTTGTTCAGTAAATGATTCTTCACGGCTGGCCACTCTGATGCAATAATTGAATAAACAACAGTATCGCGAATCGATCCATCTCTTGTTATTTGATGGCTGCGTAAAATACCATCTTGTTTAGCGCCTAGCCTTGCAATTGCCTTTCGCGACTGTTGATTAAAAAAGTGTGTTCTAAACTCAACTGCAATGGCATTGTGAGTATCAAATAAATACTTCAACATCAAAAGTTTACATTCAGTATTTACAGGACTTCTTCGTACAGCCTTGGCATACCATGTGTAGCCTAGTAATGCGCGCTGATGCTGTGCGTCTACGTTATAGAATCGAGTTGTGCCAACTATTTTATGGCTACTATTACACCTTACGGCGAAGGCGCTATTGCCGTTTTTGGCTTCAATAATTGCCCGCTCAACATAACTGTGCATTTGTTCTGGCGAAGGAACATTGGCATACCATAATTTCCAAGACTCTCCATCAAGCACCGCATGTTTTAATTCATCTATATGATGTAAGCTTAACACCTCAAGCGTTATAAAGTGCCCAACCAATGGCATTGGTTTTAACCACTGCATATATTTCCCTTACTCCTAAAACCATTGTTTAATATCTCAACGTTTTGTACATAGAGATGATCCTTTAAGGATTCAATGATAGCAACTTACACAGTGAATTTTACAATTAATTTGTTGATTTCAGCTATAAATCAATACCCTCAAATCCGTTCTATTGACCACTGGAGCGCGATGATCGCGATGGCGAGTGAGCCTGCAGGCATCACCCATTTTTGATACCAGTGATAGTTTCTTGCCCAAATAAGGACTGGTAATGTAACTGCTAATATAGCCAGTTGGCCTATCTCTACACCTAAATTAAATGCTAGCACGCTGAGTAATTGATAGTCACTGGATAGCCCTAATTCACCTAATACACTCGCAAAGCCCATGCCATGTAATAAACCAAAAGCGAATGTGACCCAGCCTAAACGCACAACTAATGGCCAAATATTGTTAAGAGCTGCAAACAACACAGATATAGCGATCCCCAGTTCTACCCAGCGACTGTTAGGTGTAACTAATTGCATTGCAGTGGCGGTCAGAGTGATTGAATGCGCCAAAGTAAATGCGGTAACTATCCATGCGGTGTGTTTGAAGATCGTGACTTTTGATTCTACACCTTGCCATTTTGCTGATTTTTTTACTAATACACAGGTAAGCAACAATGCAATTAAAAATAAGATATGGTCAAGTCCGAGCCAAATATGCAGCACTCCTTGGTAAACATATTGATTAAAAGTGGTGAGGTAACTGCTTTTAGTAAAATCAAAAGTTTGAAGGGTATTATTTTTACTCATCACACGAGTTTGATCATTGATAGTGACAATTGCTTTATGATTGGCATCAGTATCGAAAAATGCCTGATAATGAAATGCTATGGCGCTGTGGTTGGTGCCCAGAGCTGGGCAGGATAATTGCAATTGAACAACTACATAGGGTTGATTAAAATGACTATCAAGCTGCAACGGAGCGTCGCTGGTAAGCGTACATGCTTGCTTGTCCGCTGATGTTACTGTCAGTGAGGTCAGGACAAAATCACTTATGGCGCTATGTTTTGCACTGATCTCATGCCATGCTATAGCCCCATCTTGGTTTAAATCAAACGCCACCTGTTGCTCTAAATCGGCAACGTTGATTTGCCAACTACCCGTAAAATGGCTGTCATCGGTTGCGTTTAAATTAATATAGCTGGTACTTAATTGGTGTGCTTGAGCTGTTCCTTGTAACATGAAAAATAAACACAGGTTACAAAAAAACGCAGTTACAAATGCGTTCATAAAGAGGCTCCTTGCGCACGTGTAAGTAATTGGTGATCGGCATCAAGCTTAGCTTGTTGCCAATTTATTTTTGCCCAGTATAGGGCTTTTTCTGGCTGTTTATTGATGTCTAAATAATAGTGAGCTAAATCACTGGCATGAAAACGGTCTTGACGTAATTCACGCAGCGCCACTCTTTGCGCCATTAAATTTTGCCATTGTTTCAGCGAGGTATCGTTGTAGTGTTGCTCTGCAATTGCCAAGCGCAGCAACAAGGCATCTTCTAAATTTTGTTGATCATTTACCAGTGCAGGCAAAGTGTTTAGCACTTTTTGATAATTCCCTTGCGCTAAATAAATATCTGCCCATAACACTACAAGGCTGACGGGGGCTGTTTTTAATGGCAATGACTGGATATGAGCGAGCGCTTCATCGGGTTTATTGAGTCTCAGTGCCATTTCAGCCAATACATGGCGGGTATCATCGCTTTGTTTATTACTTGTAATACTGTTCGCTAAACTTTGATAACTTTGTGCTAATTGACCGTCTTGGCTTAGTACATCAAATGTACAGGTATTAATTACATCCATTGCTGTTAGACCCAAGAGTTTTAAGCATTGTTGTTTAGCGGCTTTAAAGTCACCTTGAACCATTAGCATATTGGCGCGTAATAGATGGGTGTTAACATGGTTAGGATCGCGTTTTAGTACTGCATCGGTGATTGCTAAGGCTGCTGAAAATTGATGTTCACGTTGTAAAACGCGTGCATACATGTAGCCAATTTGTGGTGTGGGAGATTGCGCATAGCGCTGCTGTAACTGGTTTTTTAATAAGCCTTGGCGAAGCTCAGTTTGACCTACTTGTTGGCTATTTATCAGTAACGTCATTAATTCGTCTTGATTAAGGTGTGCGGTATTTATTGCGCGGGCTTTTGCGATGATCTCGTCATCTGCTGGCGTATAAGGTTCAGCCCCTGCATTAACTGAGATCAATAAACAAAGGTAAGTAAAAGCACGGGTGATCATAGCATTCTCCTTAAAAAGGCCATCCATGGCCTGCAAGTATTATTGTGTGATTTAGTTGTTACCTAACAAATCGTCAAATGTGGCATTTTCATCCGCATTTGTGAATGTACGGCCGTTCACACTCAGTGGCTTATCGGTAGCCGCTTGGTTAAATGCTGCACGGCCTAGTAGTGCAAAATCGACTTCAAGTGCTTCAATAGTGATATCAACCATCGCAGTAACTTGGCTGTTTACCCCATCACTGACTGCAAAGGTAAAGCTATCAGAGCCAGTAGTTTCAAGGTTCGGCGTATAGGTGTAACTACCATCACTATTAACCACTACCATGCCTAGCATTGGCTCAGTAACCAGACTGAAGGTAAGAGTATCTCCTTCAGGATCAGAACCTTGTAGCATGTCTTCAATTACAACTTCGGTTTGTGTGGTTACCATATCAGCTGTTGCTGTAGGTGCTTTATTTACCATCGGTGGTATCTCGACGGTGTTATGGTCGTCATCATTGCTACAGCCGCTGAGTGTAAGCGCAGCAAGCAATAACCCAAGATGTGATAATTTAAAATGTTGCATGAGTGTTCTCCTTATTTAGACCCTGCAAGTGGAGTTGCTAGATATGGAAAGCTTGCATCCATCATCGTAGCGTTCACTGGTGCACCATCGGTAAATGGTACGTTACCTACACTGGCATCATCAGATGTACACAGGCCTAAATCAGTATTTGTGCCATTTACTGGAATTGGGTAGCATAAGCGACCCATTACCACACGTAGCGCAATATCAACTACATCATCACCAGGACGACGGCCATTTGGGAAACCGGCTAAATCATCACCAGCAACACCAAATGCTGATTGATCTGCCTGTGCTTTAGCTGCAATTGCTGTGTTTAAACGTAACATTTCAGCACCTGTAACAGTGGCTAATTGATTAACGCCCGGGAAACCAGTTAGAAATGCAGTTACTAAGTCATTACGTGGAAAATTCGTTGGTGCAAGGGTCGCTAGATTTGCCCCTAAGGTGGTATTAACCGCATCTTTAAACAGAATATTTAAAAGCTCTGGTAAAGAAGGGTGGGTAACATAATCAATAAATTGAGCATCGTCTTTAGGCTGTGAACTTGAGAAGGTATCTTTGTCTTTTAAACCAATTACCAACTCATTAACAAGTGGATTACCTAAACGAGATACTTGAGTAAGCGCACCACCGTTTACTGCATTGTTAGCAAATTTAGCATTCGGGTTTAGAATACGCGCCTGCGGTAAGCTTGCTGTAGTCCATGTACCAATAGTGCCGTTGCCATTACCAACTACACAGCTTTTAGGTACTTCGATAGCAATTGCGGTCACATTTTTATCTGCTAAGTCATCATTATCTGCCGATTGTGTAATGCCTCCAGGGAAGCCCGCGCCATCACCTGCGCCCGGCGCACTGTCGCCTTCTACCGGCACATAGTTCACTAAGTCAAAGGTTTTGCCTAGGTTCACTACGAATGGGTCTTTACGTTGGCCAACAAATACTTTTGCCATACCGTCACAGCCTGGGATCGCTACTTGATATACAAATTGCGCTGCGTAGCTTTTATAACCATCCATTGATGAAAACGTTTTATCGCCAATATAATCAAGTGGCTTGTGGAATTCATTACTGCTGGTCATGGTATTAGTTAGCATGGTTTTGCTACCTGTACGCTGATCACCAGCGATCATCGTCATAGTGTATGATTCGCTAAAGTTAACTGCGGCATTATTGCCAGCTGCAACACCACCAACATTTTTGAGTGGTACAGCAACAGTACGTTGGTTGCCTTCAGGGCCAACGGTTAATGCAACACCTTGATTGTCATTAGGCAGCATACTTTTGAAGTTAAAGGCGAAGCTAATATCTTCAATCGCATCGCCATCGTTATCAATATGGATGCTGTAGGTTGCATCAGGATCCATGGCAAAATAGTTAGGTCCGCCATAGCCATCTTGCAATGGAATATAGTTTGCAATCAGGGTGACATAATCACCACGGCCTTGTTCATAACTGTTAAATGCATAAAAATCTGTTGAATCTAAAGTCGGGAAGCGACTGATATTTGGAGCTTCACGGTGACTTGACGCCTCTGATGGGACGCTTACTAAGGTACTACATACTACAACTGCTAATATTGAGGGAGTTAAAGCTTTCATGACTTTGTCCTTTAGTTTTAGATAGTGGTCACTACTAATACGCAAAGCAATTACCATTGGATGCAATAAAAAGTAAAAAATATTAATGAAATGTATATTTAAAATTACCTCGTTGAATTTAATGGAATAAAAAACCAGCTTTTGCTGGCTTTTTATTGCGTGTTGTTGGTTTACTTACAGTAAAATTAACTCAGTTGTGTAAAGTACTTCGGTGGGAGAGCCTGTTGGTGAGCCTCCAATAGGTTCTAAACTTATGGCAAGTAATGCGATATCTTGCGCGTTGAAACGTGAGTCTTTTAATAGCGATTTAACGCCATCTTTTGGTAAAAGGCCCAACGAAATAGGTGCATCTTGACCTTTTAATATCATCCACAGTTCATAATCCTTATCAGTTCTGGCGGTCAATTTGTCGCTGGCTTTTATTGATAAACCTTGTTCGTTGATATCGATAAACCATAATGGTTTTTCGCTGGCATCTTTAAATAGCGCAATTTGCTGAGTGTTTTGCCCGACAGGCGTTTGTGGCTGCCAAATAATCAAAGCTAATACGATACTTGCTGCGGTAGCAATTAACGACCACGCTTGCCAAATACTTGTTTTAGGTTGAATAACATTGTTTGGTACCACTGCTTGCTGTGGGTCAATACGCTGTGAAATTGCTTCCCAAACGTGGCTATCTGGCGGCACAGATTTAATTGAGCTGGCTAAATTATTTAAATGTTGCTCCCACATCCAGGTTGCTTCTCGAACACGATTTGATGAGAGCATTAAACGTTGAAAGCGTTTACGAGCAGAGCCTTTTAAGGTCCCTAACACGTATTCAGCCGCCAACATATCGATAAGTTTTTGATTGTCATAATTCATAACGTTAAGCACCTTTGCAACTGTTGCAGGCCGCGTCTGATCCAGCTTTTTACTGTGCCAAGCGGAGTATCAATATGATCAACTAACTCACTGTGAGTCAAGCCTTTGTAGTAGGCTAAGTGGATCGCTTGTTTTTGCTGTTCATCTAGTTGCTCTATACAATCAACGAGTTTACTTTTATCTTCGTAATCAATAGCTAAAGGTGAGTCAGTTAAATCATCTGAGATTGCAGAGTCGTCATCTAAGGATTGCTCTTTACGCACTTTGTGATAGCGCAAAGAGTCTAAGCTACGATAACGAACAATGCTGATCATCCAGCTGATCACTGTGCCTTTGGTTACTTGATAATCAGATGCATTGTGCCAAATTTTCACAAATGCATCTTGCAGCGCTTCCTCGGCATGAGCACGATTGCCTAACATTTTTAAGCTGATCGCAAACAGCTTTGCGCTTGTGGCATTATACAATTTAGCAAATGCCTGTTTATTGCCCTGCGCGGTTGCACTTAGTAGAGGTAATAATTCGTCGGTTTCCATAGAGTTCCTATTATTATTGTCAGTTAGTAAACGTATGATGATGTAAAATGGATGCAAAAAACCAACTAAATGATGGGTGCTTATCATTATTTTCATGCTTTTCCACCAGTTAGCCTAGCAGTAAAATACGGCTTATCAAGTTGCGGCGATCAGTTTTATATCTGAGACTGCAGTCCTACATTCATCGTTTAGAGAGCTGGAAATGACGCCGCAAAGCAGAATAATAGGACCTACCAAAGTTAAATACTGACGAAATTGCAAAAAATCCTGTTACTTCCAATAAATGCCTTGTTTTAGTTATGGTTAAACAGTGCATGAATGTCATACAATGGGGTAAAAGTAGACCACATAAGAGAGATTAAAATGGCCGCATTCGGTACCGTATTTATGCCGCAGATGATTCAAGCACGTTTTACTGATAACGCTTGGAGCGAAAGCTCTGTTGTTCCGTCAGATAAAATTGAACTTCATGCTGGTGCACATGTTCTTCACTATTCAAGTACATGTTTTGAGGGGTTAAAAGCATTTCGCCATGAAGACGGCTCAGTCTATATTTTCCGCATGGACGCTAACATTGCCCGCATGAAACAAAGCTCGCATTTATTAAGCTTACCTGAAGTTGATGGAGCCAAGCTTGAAAAAATGATCATTGATATTGTCCGCCAGTATGCTGATGAAACGCCGTTACCACCGGGCTCTATGTATATTCGTCCAACTCATATCGGTACTGAAGCTGCCATTGGTAAAGCGGCTGTGCCGTCATTAAGTTCATTATTGTATGTGCTATTATCACCTGTGGGTGATTACTTTGCTGGTGGCGCGACTGCGCTGCGAGTATTACTAGAAGAAGATGGTATGCGCTGTGCCCCGCACATGGGTATGATCAAAAGTGGTGGTAACTACGCTAGTGCATTAGCACCCATTACGGCAGCACGCTTGCAACATCAAGCCGACCAAATTCTATTCTGCCCAGGCGGTGATGTACAAGAAACTGGTGCCGCAAACTTTATTTTAATTGATGGTAATGAAATTATTACTAAAGCGCTAGATAGCACCTTTTTACATGGCGTGACGCGCAGCAGTATTTTAACCATAGCTAAAGATTTAGGTATGACAGTATCCGAGCGCAATTTTACAGTCACTGAATTACTTGAGCGTGCTGCAAAACCGGGTACTGAAGCTGCTTTATCTGGCACTGCTGCGGTATTAACCCCAGTGGGTACTTTTATTCATAATGATAAAGAATACAAAGTGGGCAGTGGTGAAGCAGGGCCAACGACAATGCGTTTGCGCCAAGCCCTTAACGATATTCAATGGGGTAAAGCACCAGACACCCATGGCTGGTTAACCAAAATCGACGTGTAAAGTTAAACGATATGTTTTTATAAAAAGCCTAGGTTATTTATAACCTAGGCTTTTTTATGGTCTAAATTATTTAATAATCTATACTTTCAACTGTGTAAGTTAGCTGCAAAGGTGTGTAAAAATAACGTATGTAAACACAGGAAGTATCACTAAACTAATCAGTTGATATCTTAATGCTATGAAATATATATGAATATTTATTTCTGTGAAATTTTATTAGTGGCGCATAGATTGCATTTCTGTTTGGGTATAACTAACGACAAAAGGAGCGTTTATGTGGGCCGCAATAAGTTACTTATTACTGGCAATTGTATTTATCATTATGGGGTGGCAGGTTAGTCCTAGCTATTTTTCGCTGCTATTCTATTGGACGGCTTTATCTCTATTACTGGTAAGCGGTGCCTATTTTTTTAATATTGCAAAAATTTTTCGTAAACGAGAAAACGGTGTTATCCCGTTTTACATTCGTTGGGCTTTCATACCTTTTTTATTGGGGGCACAAGTTTATAACGCGTGGAGCCGAAAGCACGATAAAGTACCGCCATTACAACAAATTAACGAACACTTATTTTTAGCCTGTCGCTTATTCCCTTCAGATATAGATACTTTAAAAGATAACGGTATTACCGCGATTTTAGATGTAACCTGTGAATTTGATGGACTTGAATGGTCATCAACACAAGAAAACATAAACTATTTAAATATCCCAGTGCTTGATCATCGAGTCCCAACACGTTCGCAGCTTAATCAAGCGATTAACTGGATTGCCCATCATATTAAAGATAATCGTCGTGTGGTGGTGCATTGTGCGTTGGGTCGTGGTCGTTCAGTGTTTGTGATGGCGGCTTATTTACTCAGTCAAAATAAGGAGGCTGATGTACATCAAGTGCTTGCGCAAATAAAAGAAACACGCGAAACCGCTAATTTAAATAAACACCAACTGCGTCAACTAGTTAAACGCCATAAAAAGGGTGAGTTATTAATCAAAAATAAAGCGGTATTAATTGCTAATCCAGTTTCCGGCACTAAGTTATGGCAGCAAAAAGAGCATTTAATTGTTGCGCGTTTATCTGCTTATTATAACTTAAAAGTGATGATCACATCAGTCGAGCAAAATGGGATTGTGTTGGCCAAACAAGCGATAGCTGATAAACCAGATATGATCATCGCCTGCGGCGGCGATGGCACAGTGGCAGAAGTGGCAAGTGTTTTGGTAAACACAGACTGTAAATTAGGTATTATCCCATTTGGCACGGCCAATGCTCTAGCACATGTGTTAATGGGAATTAAGTCAAAGTTGATCCCTGTGGAAGTAGCATGTGATTTGATTATTGAAGGGCAAACCAAGCAAATGGATACAGCATATTGCAATGGTGAGTTGATGTTGTTGTTAGCAGGGATTGGCTTTGAACAACACATGATTGAAAAAGCCGATCGGGATACTAAAAATGAGCTTGGTCAGTTCGCATATTTACAGGGCTTCTGGCAAGCTTTGGGTGAACAAAAAGCCCAAGATTTCACCGTACAGCTAGATGATAACGAGCCGCAGCAAATACATACCAATAGTTTAATTGTCGCTAATGCTGCACCTTTTACTACTTTACTAGCGCAAGGTGGGGGACAGCCAGATCATTACGATGGCTTGCTCGATGTTAATTGGCTCACTCCAAACCAAGACGCATCAGCCAATGTATTAAGTATTGCTGAGCTGGTATTTAGCAGTATTACCCAAGCACATTTTGCGATTAATTCACATCATACCAATGCGCGCCGCGTTGCAATATCGGCGACTCAGGAAATAAAATATGTACTTGATGGTGAAGTTAAAAGTGCTGATAAATTGATCATTGAAATTACTCCGCAATCACTGGCGGTGATCTGTGCAGAGCAGGTCGAGTAACTGAACTTGTTGCGCGTTATAAGCTATAACGCGCAATGGCTGTTACTTCTTTTTAATACTAGGCCACACAAAACCGCTGTTTTGCGGTTGTGCATCGACACAGTTATCGAGGTATAACTGCTCGACCTTGGTACGCGCCCAAGGTGTTTTACGTAAAAATTTAAGGCTCGATTTTACACTTGGGTCAGATTTAAAACAGCGAATATCAACATGCTCACCCATTGCTTTCCAGCCAAGTGTTTGCTCGAGTTTTACTACTATTTGTTCGAGTGTAATGCCATGTAACGGGTTGTTTGCTTGCTGATTCATAAGTCACTATTGCTTGATAAAAGTCGCTGCTATTGTAACGTAACTGTGCGTTGATACCAATTCTATTAATTAACGCGAATTGTTTTAGGGGCGGTTGGGTAAATAATTTCATTTTGCTCGTTGAGCATTAACCAATTTAACGCGCTATTATTGTGATGAGGGTTTTTTGCTGCACAGATCACCCGCACATTAGCCATTAAAATAATCGCACCTTCACTGTAGCGTTGATCTTCAAACCAACATAGTTGCTGCTCGCTAACTTTATTTTTTGCGTCAAGAAACAAGGCTGGTTTTTGATTATTACTGAAACTATTAGCCGAGTAAATTACACTGATAAAACAGATGCCTATAATCGTTATAATTCGCATATTTAGCCTTTGCATTAAAAAATAACTACACTAAGCTTATACCTAAGTTACCCCAAAATACTAGTTTCAGTTGCAATTAAATGCGTTTAAACCAGCCCACTTAGGGTTTTAGGGTGACTTGGCCATAAAATGTGTTAGGGTAAAATCCACAAAAATAATTTTCTAAAGACAAGGTGAACACATGCAATTTAAACAAACGATGATTGACGAATTTACACTGTTAGCAAAATTTCCATTAACCAGTAAAATGCAAGGTATTAAGTTACATAGTGATGCTGATGAAAGCTTATTAAGCGCGGCACAACGATTGTTTGATAAAGGTATTATAGATAGCCCAGATGGCGGTTACTTAACCGATCTGGGCTTAGATCTGATAGAGCACGTAACCGTGCTACACAGTGCGTTGGGTAATTAAAAAATATCAGGCTGCATCCGGTTGGTTTTGTGGTGCAGCATCAATAAATGCATCAAGCTTGTTACAACGTTCATAAATGGCTGCTATTTTCGGATACGCAGTCATATCGACGTTAAAACGATAAGCATTAAATACTTGCGGCACTAAACACACATCAGCAAGGCTAGGTTTATCACCCACACAATATTCATTTGTATGATCAAGTAGCTGTTCAATTTTTTCAAAACCAACCTCTACCCAATGACGATACCAGGTATTTTTGATTGCATCGTCAGCACCAAGTTCACCACTTAAATATTTCAGTACCCGTAGGTTATCAATAGGATGAATATCGCAGGCAATGGCATAACATAAATTACGGATCTGGGCTTTTTGCCAGGCATCACCAAATAATAGTGGTGTGTCGGGGTGTGTTTCTTCAAGGTATTCTAAAATTGCCATCGATTGTGCGAGTACACCGTCATTGGTTTCCAGCGCAGGTAATAACCCTTGCGGGTTTTTATCTAGGTATTCAGGTGCTTGTTGCTCAGATTTTAGTAAGTTAACAGTTACTAACTCATGCTGAATATTTTTTAAATTAAGCGCAATACGCACGCGATATGCGGCAGATGAACGAAAATATGTATAAAGTTTCATGGTTCAATTATCCTTGTGGGCCACTGTAGTGTTTTTTAATAGTACGCCAGCAGTCAGTGTAGTTAGGTTGGCGCTCTTTGCCTTGTAATGCGTATTTTGTTGGTGAAATAACGTAACGTGATTCAAACATAAACGCGAGGGTATTTTCGTAGCGTTGCGGTTCAAGCTCTGCGTTAGAGGCCTTTTCAAATACATCAGCTTCTGGGCCATGCGGTGACATACAATTATGTAAACTCATGCCTCCTGGTACAAAGCCGTGCTCTTTGGCATCGTACACGCCTTCAATTAAGCCCATAAATTCACTCATAATATTGCGGTGATAATAGGGTGGGCGGAAGGTGTTTTCAGCCACCATCCAGCGTGGAGGAAAAATTGCAAAATCAATATTAGCAACACCTTCTGTGCCTGACGGGGATGTCAGTACTGTGAAGATAGACGGATCCGGATGATCAAAGCTCACTGTATTCATTACATTAAAACGTGCTAAATCATATTTATAGGGTGCACTGTTGCCCGTCCAGGCTACAACATCTAAAGGGGAGTGGCCTATATCACAGCGGAACATATTACCGTTGAACTTAGCAACCAACTCAAACTCACCTTCTTTATCTTCAAAGGCAGCAACAGGGTATTGAAAATCACGGTCGTTAGCGTAGCCGTTGGCTCCCACTGGGCCGCGCTCAGCTAACACATAAGCATGACCATAATTTTCACAGATATAACCACGAGCAGTATCACAGAGCAAAACGACTTGGAATTTAATGCCACGCGGGATCACTGCGATTTCACCCGCTTTAACCGTTAAATTACCACATTCTGTTTTCAGCAGTAACTGACCTTGCTGCGGCACAAATAACATTTCGCCGTCGGCATTATAAAAATAACGATCAGTCATTGATTTATTCGCTACATAAACATGGATGCCAATTCCTGTTTGGCCATTGGCGCTGCCGTTTGCAGCCATAGTGATCAAACCATCAATGAAATCGGTTGGCGTGGTTGGAATATCAATTGGATCCCAACGAAGCATAGTAGGTGGAGTTGGGACTTCGGTAATTGGAGCGGTGCGAATTAAACCGTTATCAATTGCGCTGTAATCACTTTGGACAACCGATGGGCGAATACGGTACATCCAAGTGCGGCGGTTATCAGCACGCGGCGCGGTAAATGCGGTGGTACTAAATTGTTCAGCGTATAAATCGTATTTTACTTTTTGCGGGCTAAACTGCCCAATAGGCAATGCGCCAGGCAGAGCTTCGGTTTCAAACTCATTGCCAAATCCTGTCATATATTTTAATTCGCTGGTCATCACTCGACTCCTTTATGTTTTACTGTAAGATACTCTCAAGTGAGACTAAATTCAAACATCATGCTTTTTGCCACTGTACATATTTATGGACACTTAAACATGATTGTAAATTAACAGGACATAGCCGTTATGGCTCTCGATTTAGAGACATTTTTACCTTATCGTCTGGCTAACTTAGCCAGTAAAATGAGTGAACAGTTTGCACCCGTGTATCAACAACAAAGTGATTTAAGCATTCCTCAGTGGCGTATTTTGTTTAATTTAGCCCAGTTTGGACAAAGCAACGCGAAAGCATTGTGCGAGCAAGCAGCAATGGATAAATCCACGGTATCGCGGGCTATTAAGGGATTGATAGATAAACACTATGTAGTGAGCTTAATCGATCCAGCAGATAAACGCGCCAGCTTGTTAGCGTTGAGTGAGCAAGGGTTGGGCTTGTATCAGCAATTAGCCTCAGCTGCTATAGCGTGGGAGAAGAATCTGTTGGATGTTTTAACTCAAGCCGAGTATCAAACCTTGCTTAGTTGTTTAGATAAGTTAACTAGTAAATTAGATGAATAAAACAAAAAGCCCATCAAAAGATGGGCTTTAAAATTAATTTAATTTGTAAGTTACCTTAGCAAATTAGAATGTGTATTTAACACCTACACGCATTTCCCAAAGTGACGGCTTAGTTTCCACACTTGCACCTGCTGGATCATTAAAGCTGGTGTAAACGTATTGACCATTAACAATTTCAGTCGTTACAGCACTTTGTAATGCACTGCCGCTTTTCAGCACGCCCCAATCGTCATTTAGCATGTTACCGATGTTTTTGATAACAAAGTATGCTGAGCCTTTTTGATCATCAGTAAAGCCCATAAATTCTTGCTCAACTTTGAAATCGAACGTAACCCACCAATCACCATCAATACTATTACGGTTATTGATTTTACCGCGAGTTAGGCCTTCGCTTTCAACCCACTCATTAAAGGCTGCTTGATCAAAGTCAGCACCATACACAACTTGGCTGTCGTCAAGTGTTGGTACATATAATAATTGCCGCGCAGCACCATTATATCCAAGAGCATAGTTATTGTTGTCATCAAAACCATAAGAATACGGCGTGGTTTGTTGAGCTTGACCAAATAAGTTGAACTTAGTCTCGTAACCATCAAATAACTCATGGCTATACGCTAAACTCATTGTAAAGCGGTGCGGAATTTCATAGTTAGATGTTGCCACACCTGGGTTTTCAGAATCAGACACCGCAACGTAATGATAGTTAGAAAATGCTACAGAGCTAGTCATCGGGTTAACATCTTTAGACACTGTATATGCATAAGAAAGAGCAAAGTCAATGCCATTATCAAATGACTTATTCATTGCAAGAGACAGAATATGCGAGTAAGCATCATCACCTTTAACATTGGTTAGCAAGAAGTCAGAACCACCATTATAAATAGGGCGACCATCTGGTGCTGTGCCAGTTTTGTTATACGATATGTTTTTAACAATGGCTGAGTCTTGCTTATCGGTATAAAGATAATCAACATTAAACACATAATCGCTTTCAGTGATATAAGTACCACCTAGTGAGAATTTCCATTCTGATGGAATCTCAAAGTTAGGATCTGTCACATTTACTGGAGCATCTGCGCCACCTTGACCTACTTTATCATATAAGCCTTGTGGAATATCGTAACCAGGTTGACCTGTGCCATTGAATGCGACAGCATCCGGACCAAGGATTTGCATATTTTTTTGATTAACTTGGACATTACGAACACCATCGTTTGAATAGCTGTTAGAAATCCATACGTTAGGGTTACCACCTGAATATAAGCCAATACCGCCGCGCAATTCTAACTGATCATTATATATCCAGTTAACACCTAAGCGTGGTTGAAGTAAGTCAACCCCATCAAGGTTTTGGCTATTCGAATAGCCATAACGGTCTTCAAAGTTTTGATTATGGGTAGGTTTATCGTTACTTGTATACCAATCATAACGAAGGCCTGCAGTAAATGTTACATCATAATCAATTAGATCAAATTTGTCTTGGAAGTATAACGTATTTAATGCGTACTTAAATTCACCTGCTGCATCGTCAGGGTTTTGACTTTCGGCATTGCCGTAATAAACGCGAGCTAGACCTTCTTCAAAATCCTTAATTGAAAAGAATTGATATTCCCCTTCCGAATGCGCTACAAATAAATTATATACATCGAGTTCTTCACGCTCATAGCCAAATGATAGCTCATGGTCTTCAAGGTAATATGTACCACCTAATTTGAGTGATAAATTATCATAACTTAATACGTTTGATTGGCGAGAATCATCTGGACCTAAGTAAACATTAACACTTCCAGTAAACACATTAAATTCACCAAAACCAGATGCTGCATCAAGTGAATTTTGACGGTTATCAAGTTTTGAATAGCCTACACGTACTTCAGTTGAGAAATCATTAGTCCAATCTGAGTATAATGACGTTACATATGACTCAAGTTTTGCGCCACGTTCATAAAAATGATTAGACAGAGATAATCTGCTTGAACCACCATCCGATTGAGCGATTGAGAAGCCATCATTGTAGTTATATACAAAGCTTGCACGATGTTCGTCGTTTATGTTCCAATCTAGTTTAACTAAGATTTTTTCATCTTCAACGGGCATGCTAGGTATCATAGTACCTGGATCATAGTTATACGTGTCTTTAGCGATTTGGGTAATATGATCTATAGTTGCTTGGTCAATTCTTTTGTTTACAAATGGCGTATATTCGAAAATCTCAGCGCCTTCAAGCTTCTCATAAGAAGTGAATAAGAATAGCTTATCTTCAATAAGAGGAAGGCCTACGTTAAAGCCGTAACGTTTTTCTGAGTAATCACCAAGCTCTTGTTTCTCGCCTTCAATTGAGTCACCTGACATTGAGTCATTGGTATAATCATAGAAGAAACCACCAGTGATTTCGTTGGTACCTGACTTTGTTACGGCGTTAATGTTACATGAAGTAAAACCACCGTATTGAACATCAAATGGTGCAAGTTCTACTGCAACTTGTGCAATTGAATCAAACGAGAAAGGCATTCTTTCAGTAGGGTAACCACTTGAGTTTAAGCCAAAGTTATCGTTCATACGAACGCCGTCAACAGTTAAGCTGTTAAAACGTGGGTTACCACCGCCACAATTGATAGCACCAGCGTTTGTTTCATCGATATAGATACGTGGATCAGCGCGAATAATATCTTTTAAGTCACGGTTAATAGCTGGTTTGTTTTCTAAATCATCTAAAGTGAAATAAGCAGCTGGACCTGTGCTGCCTGATTGAGCGCTAATTGGTGCGCCACTAACAACGATTTGTTCCATTTGTTGCGAGCGAAGTGCAACAGTTACTGGGTAAGTTTGACCAAGAGTTAAATAAACATCATCAAGTTGAGTATCTTCATATTTATCAGAATCAACAATGATTTTATATGGGCCGCCTACGCGTAAACCTTTTGTAGAAAAGTTACCTTGTTCATTTACTGTTGTTGTTTTTGTTGAACCAGAAGGTAAGTGGATAATAGTAATTTGAGTACCAGTGGCTGGGTTGCCATTTGGACCTGTGATTTGGCCTTTTACAGATGATGCAGTTTCATTTGCAAACGCTGCGCCACTTACGCCAACACAAGCTGCGATAGCAAGTGAAAGTGCTGTTTTGCGGAGTTGAATTTTCATTATTTATTTCCCGTGTAAGGTGTAATATTTTTTAGTTTTGGTATTAATTTGCTCGGATTTTCCAAGCAGCTAAATTGTACCCTATTATTTCATTACAAATAAGTTACATTGCACATAAATTTGTAATAAAAGTAGTTTAGAACAAAATTGCGGTTTTTCGAGCAATTTAGTACCCATGGGTCAATTTACTCATTAAATATGACAAAAGTATGAAACCCAGTGCTTTATGCATAAAAAAACCCGCTAAAAGCGGGTTTTACATAGAGTTTTAAAAATTAGAACTTGTAGCTGATACCAATCTTAGCTTGCCATGTTGATGAGCTCGTTATTTGGCTATAGTTTCTTACATCAGCTCCACCAAAGCTATTATCAATAATATAGCGTCCTTGGTCATCAAGACCACCAAAATCATAAATAGATTGGTCTGAATAGCCCAAGCTTTTTTCTATACCCCAATCGCTATTAAGTAGGTTAGCGAAATTATCAATCATAAGGTATAGCTCGCCACTATGGCCGTTAGCAAAGCCAGGGATTTCTTGTTTAATGCTGATGTCCATGGTGGTAACCCAAGGCTGCGTTCCAGTATTTTTACCGATAATGCCGCCACGTTGAGAGATACCTGCGCGATCTAAACGCTCTGCTAATTGTGCCCAATTCATTTCAGAATCAGCCCAATTGACATTCGCATCATCAGCACCCGTTGGAATATAGGCCAAATAAGCACTGCTACTAAATAAAGAACTTGTGTCACCTAAGTGAGCATCTTTATGCATATTCATTGTATAACTAAATGGACGACCAGAATGGCGTTCAAAATACATATTAAATTTAGTCGCATAACCGGCAATAAATTCAGCATTGTAGCCTAAGTTAATTTTGAAACTATGCTCAACTTCATAAAAGCCACGTGCTGCCACATCTTGATTACGATTAGCAGTAATATTGTGCTTATAGTTACCTTCGGCTTGCGACGCTGATCCAACAGAAGACTCAGTAACATCTTGATGAGCATAACTTGCAGAAACAAATAAACCGTTATCCCATTCTTTAGCAATACCAGTAGAGATAATGATAGAGCGACCATCGTCGGTTGAATTAGTCATTGCAATATCAACATTATCTTTCAATGCACCACTGTAGATGGTTTCATTAATTACACGCTCGCCGTCAGCCGCTAAACCGATAGGACGGATAGAGGTATTATGCCATACAGCTTCATTTTCTTTTTTGTGGTAAGCAATTTCGGCCTGCCATTTAAAGCCATTACCTAATAGTTCAGAATCAAATTCATATTCAAAGCCAACTTGAGCGCGAATACTTGAAGGTAACTTGAAATCAGGATCAATGTAAGCAGTACTTCCTGCGCCTTGCTCTAACGAATTTTTAATAACATCAGGGACCTGAGTGATATCTGCTGGGTTATTTTGGTAGTAGTCGTTTATTACACTATTTGGTGCAGAAACGAGGGTAATACCATCTTTTTGAAATGAGTTGTTATACCAGACATTTGGAATACCGCCTTGGAAACGACCAATTCCACCGTTAATAGTTAATGCTTCAGTTGCATAATATTTAAAGCCAACGCGAGGTAGAATAATATCTAAACCATCAAGGTTCTCTTGATTACTAAAACCATAGGTGCTTAGAAAGCTTTCATTAAGAGTCGGTTTATCATCAGATGATAAGCGCTCATAGCGAAGGCCAGCTGTCACTTCTAAGTCATCATTTAAGTAAAAGGTATCTTCAATATATAAAGCTAATTGACTACGAGTTACATCATAGGCGGTATCTGCTGAATTATTAGTGTACGCATTTTGATAAGAGAAATCATAAGCACCTACTTCGCGGTTTGCAAAATTTTCTAGACTAGTAAATTTCCATGTACCTAATGAGTTTTCAGCAAACAAGTTATATAAACGAAGTGATTCATATTGAGCACCAAAGTTTATCTCGTGCTCGTCCATTAGATAAGTTGCATCAAGTGTCAGTGTTAAGTTTTCAGTTTCAGATTTGTTCGCATGGCGATATCTATCAGTACCAAAATTAAAGTTAGGGCCCTTTCTGCCATTTTCTTCTACGGTAATGCTACCTAAGTTTGAGCGAGTAATACTGTCAGAGGTCACATCTTTATAGGCAATACCAATCTCTGTTGAAAAGTCTTCAGTCCAATCAGAATAAAGTTTAGTGGCAAAATTATTAAACTTAGTAACATATGCATATGTATTTGATTTTAAGACTACTCTATTTCCACCTTTACTCTCATTTTTCTCAGCTTGATCGTCTTGCCATTGATATGTGAAATCTAGGCGATGCTCATCACTGGCATTCCAGCTAAGTTTAACTAATAAATTTTTGTTGGTGTCTTCAGGCGCGCCTGCTAATGAATCGGTTAAACCATATTCGTCATTTAAAATAGCAATAAAACGATTGTAGCTGTCTTCTGTTATTTTAAATTCATTTGCAGCACCAGAATCCTTAAAGCCATAATCTAAATCCTGCTCACTTGACCACTGTGCGTAGTTTACAAAGTAAAATAGTTCATCTTTAATAACTGCGCCACCGACATTAAAACCAAAACGTTGTTCAGTTTGAATCGGTTTTACTTTATTCGTTGAATAAGTTTTATAACCGGCTTTATCAGTATCTTCTTCTTTAATTGTTTGAACATCGCCGGCCATATCCGGTGTAGATGTTTCATAGAAACCTGAAAATTTGAATTCATTAGTACCAGACTTCGTTACGGCGTTTATTGTACCGCCGCCAAAGTTACCTTTAGAAGCTGAAAAAGGCGATACGTCAACTGAAACTTGCTCTATTGCGTCAAGTGAAACGGGAGGTTGAGACGTCGGGTAGCCACCAAAATTTAAACCAAAGTCATCGTTTTGACCAATACCATCAACAGTTAGACCGTTAGTACGAGGGTTGCTCCCCGCAAAAGTTAACTCGCCATTACCATTGATACTTGCTAAAGGATTTAGACGGGCAATATCTTTAATGTCACGGTTAAAGCTTGGCATGTTATTGATTGTATCTTCGCCAAAGGTACTGCTTGAACCACCAGATTGCTGAATAATTTTATAGCCTGATACTTCAATTTTTTCGATGTTAGCTGCTTGAAGCTGAGAATTAAGACGATATGTATCGCCCAGTTCTAAATATATATTTTCAAGCATGGTATCGGTAAATTGGTCTGAATCAATAAACACAGTGTAAGGGCCGCCAACACGTAAACCATTGGCAATAAAGGTACCGCTTTCATTGGTTGTTAATTCGCTTACAGTGCCAGTTGGTTGGTGAATAACTTTAATTTTCACATTTGCAGCTGCAGTGCCAGAAGGTGTAGTAATTTTACCACGCATAGCGGATGAGGTATCTGCTGCCATTACGCTTGTAGAAACACCTAAGGCTAGGATCACAGCCCCAGTTAATTTCGAAAGGCGAAGCTTATTCATTTTGTTGATTCCCGTGGAAAGTTAAGGTTTATTACTTGTTTGTGTTAGCTGACATCTTAAGTGCCTTTGCTAACGGTTTTGCTGAACTATCAAATAACGTATTTAATAATCCTGCTAATCGAATACCGGCTTGTTGTAAGCGAGTTTTAATAATCGGTGTGTTTTCGTAAATGTAGCTAAAGCCAATCTCGTCATTATTTAGCTTGTATAGTTTGTCAGCTAAATTGTGTGACTCTGTTACCCATTGTTCTGGTGAACTGGCTAGGTACTCAGCAATTATTTCTGCATTATTAGTATCAATAAACTGCGCGAATTCAGTGAATGATAGGTTCTCATTTTCGATTAATTTAGTGTCCCACAATGAGTGCAGGTTGGTTGGCTGGCCAAAAAAGGTAACGTTAACACGGTTACCACCTCTGTCTTCTGCACGTCCGGCATGAAACGGCTGATGGCTATCGCCAACTAAATGAACAAGAAAGCGTAAGCTAAAACGTTTGGCATCTATTGAGCTGTTTTTGTTTTTTAGTGTATCGATGGCAAAATACATCCCTTCAAGAATGTTGCTTACATTATCTTTATTTAAATTTTCATCGTGGTTGTGAGTAAATGTAGTTGAGTTGCTTGGCGCGTTGATGTAATGCCAACGAGAAGATTTTTTTTGCCAAAAAGGACTCGGATCAGAGCGCATTTCATCAGCCCAAGTAGCAATTTGCGCTAGGCTTTGCCCTTCTAAAAGTTCTTTAAGCTCTGCTTTAGTTGCGTCTGTTATGTGATTTTCGGCAATTTTACCGACAATTCTGTGGCCATTTTGTCCCCAAGCCAATACATTTTGTGATGATAAAAGTACTGCGCCGACTAAAAGATAACTAAATCCATGTGTAATTTTGCGTAACATTTGTGTTTTCCTCAATGATCTTATTTGACAAGAGCGGCCTCTTCTATGGCGCGAATTGTCCTGATTTTGAGATAAATAGGAAGGACTCAAAGAAATTCATAATTTCCCATTGATAGTTCTTTCAATTCATAAGCTTAACTGTTTTGGGTAAAATTACTTGTTGTAATAAGTAATTTAAATTGGTCAAATAGGAGGATGAATCGTTTTGGATTGTTGAACTTTTGAAAATTAAACAGCTGCTTTTGCAACACAGCTTCTTTGTTACTGTTTTGTTACTGTTTTTTTTGTTGGTTTGGCTCAGTGGCCAGCTGAGTGTGGTTACATCAACGGGGACCTTGAAGCCTTTAATTGAAACATCTAGTCGCTGTCAGACGAGGGCAACAGAAAACCAATTGCAATTAATTGTCTATGCCTCGTCGCAAAAGGTTGCTCGTTCTTTAACACAAAACCTGTGTGACGATCCCGTTGTAGCAAAACAATATGGCGAAGTGATCGCTTTATGGGGTTACCGTACTGCCGATAGCATTGAGTTCATTGGTAAAGGTATTGCTGATTTAATTTTAGCAAAAAACAACATTATGTCAGCCTTCAAAGCTGAATCGACCTATAACTACCAGCCTGTGGTTGGCTTTCCAAGTTATACTGCGTTTTTTATTTCAGCTAAAGAAAAGCCAAAAATTAACAAGCAATACTTTTTGGGGAAACGGATTGGCTTACTTGATTATCCTACAAGCCGATCTGGGCATATACTACCTAAACAAAAGTTTAAAGATTTAGGGATCAACCTTGAAAATTTAAAAATTACTTACGCCAGTTCACATAATGAGCTTAGGGAGTTATTAGCCAATGGACAGGTTGATTTAATAGCCTCTTTTTGGAAGGAAGCAGATCAGGCGCATTTTTCTAAAAATTATATAACTCCAATCAGCGATAATGTAATAGGCACACGTTGGTACTTTAAAATGCAGCATGAGAACACTGATTTGCTGTGCGCTATCCAATCTCAATTAATCCAATTATCTAAGCAGCAAGTGTCGACTTATTTTAATCATGTTGAACCATATTGGCATTGTTCAGCGGGTAAAGCTGAATTCTTAGGAGAGCAACGTGATGAATAATAAGCGCTTGTTTGGCGTGACACTGCTTATTTTTAGTGCGGCGCTATTGACGTTTAAACTCTCTAGTTATCTGCAGCAGGCGCAACATAACGATTTAATAATGGCTGATATTGAAAACCGAATTGCACTAGATTTACCTCGGTTAGACTTATCAAATCGTTTTTTGAAACACTCGGGTAATCATGATGCTATTGTTGGTTATCTACAACGTTTGAATATGCAATTGATACAACAGCCAATTCAAGTTAATACCATCAATGATGTCTCACTGGCATTAACAAATAATGGCCGCGAAAGTCGGATAGAGTATCTTGAAACAAGTGATCAAAAAGTTGCGATTACATTTTTAATTGAGACGCGTTGGTGGCATATAAGCGATATTTATACCTTTATGGTATTGTTATTATTGGCTTTTTTATTTTCTAAGTGGGCTGAACTTATTAACCGAACATCGCTGAAACACTTAGCATTAAAAGAACAAGTAGAGCAACTTCCACTGATTAATGTGCAAGTGAAACTAGTGATTGATTTGCAAGCCAAAGTTTTGGCTATTAATGATAACGCTGAGATAAAAGCTGGCTTAGCTAACAAACCACTGTGTTTTTACTTGGCTTTAATCGAGTTTTGCGTTGAGAATCCGGACGTGATACTTAATCAAAACAAAGATGTGCCGGATGAGTTAATTGAACTTGCTAATAAGTATTTTTACCGATTAACACAACTTGGCCATACTATTCGTAAACGGCCTAATTTTACTAACAGTCTAGAAAAAACCTTGAGTGAAATTAGGGCTGCATTGGATGAGGTACTTATTGAACACTCACAGCTGAAGGAGAAATATTACCCTCCTAAGGCACATGGTGAAGGCTCTCGGTCACGGTTACATAGTTATGGTTTATCGAATATCAAAGCAGATGATATAGAGGTGATAGGCAAATAACCTTAACCTGGTTAGTAAGTTAGTTCAGAATAAAAACCTCACACTGCTAATACTTAAACTGTGTGAGGTAAGCTCTGATTATTTAGGAGCAAATTCAATGGCTTTGACTGGACTATTTTCAATAAAGAAGCGTTTCAATGCCTGTGCATCTGTTTCGTCAGTGCTGACAAATCCTTTATGATTTATCAGTATCGGGTAGCCGTCACCGCCAGATGCATTGTAGCTATTAATGCTCATGCGATAGGTTTTGTTTTTATCCAGAACTTTGCCGTTGATCATCACTTTAGTCAGCGCATTATCGTTACGCTCGAAGCTTAATTTGTGGTATTGCAAATAAGCACCAGAATCCGGTGGGAAACTAGTTACAGTCTCAAGGTAATCCCAAAGCTCTTGGCCTTGCCAATCAACATACGCGATGCGATTTTTAAAAGGGTGTACTTTTAAAATATCTTTATAACTAACTGCACCTGCAGCAATACTATCACGTACGCCACCGCCACTGATGATACCAAAATCAGCGCCAACAACATTCATTTGTGCTTGCACAATAACGCGCGCTAAGTTGGTTTGTTGATAACGAACTTTATTGCGATCGCCCTCAAGCTTTGCATCAACATAACCAATTTCACCTTCAATTTGTTTTGCACCTTTGGCTTGGTAATCAGCTAAAAATGTTTTTAAGGCAGCGTCTGGTTTGATGTATTCGTTGGCAAGCTCAGGCTTAATTGAACCATCAGCTTGCGTTTTATCAACGTATAAGTTAACTGGCAATAATTTATAATCTAATAAGGTTAATACGCCGTTTTCTTGTTTAAACTCGGCTTTGCCGACATATTTACCCCATTCATGAGCTTGCATTATCCACGTACCATTTTGTTGGTCTGGTTTACATGTCATACCGGGTTTAAAGTTATCGTCATTTTTATTTTCGCTTGCCATGCACACAGGTTCTTGTGAGTGACCGCCGATGATCATATCAAGGGTATGAGCTGGTAAAGAGCGGGCAAGAGTAACATCGCCAGGTGCATTTATACCATAATTCGCATCAACATAATGACCCATATGAGTTACTGCAATCGTGATATCCGGTTGATACTGTGCTTTGATTTTCTCGGCTAAAGCTTGGGTTACTGCAACGGGCTCTTGAAATTCAAGGCCGCCGATATACTGCGGGTTGCCGATTTTAGCGGTATCTGTGGTTGTCAAACCAATAACGGCTATTTTCAGCCCTTGCTTGTTAAAAATCTTATAGGATTCGAAGGCATTTTTACCGGTTTTTTTATCAATTATATTAGCCGAAAGAAGCGGGAAATTTGCCCACTGCTGCTGTTGTTTTAAAACACTCAGTGGATTATCAAATTCATGATTACCAATCGCCATCGCATCGTAACCAATTAATGACATTCCTTTAAAATCAGGCTCTGCAAATTGCAGGTCTGATTCTGGAATGCCTGTATTTATATCACCACCAGATAGAAGTAGCACTGCGTGACCTTGTTGCTGCGCATTAGCACGTAACTGGTCTATTAAGGTTTTACGTGCAGCCATACCGTATTCACCTTTTTCGTTATGCCAAAAACGGCCATGATTATCATTGGTATGTAAAATGGTGAGATAGTGAATATCTGCTGTGTCAGCTTGTTGAACGGAGGTTTGATGATTACTACATGCAGTAATGCTTAGTAATAGGAAAAATGAAAGTAATATGCGCATAATATGACCCGTGTTGTCAGTGTTGTGCTATTTATTAAGCGCATAGTTTAAACTAGTTTTATTGCAAAATAACGTAATTATTCTATTTTAATGTCATCTTGGAAATTTAACTTTCCAGTTGCCGCTAATTGACGTCGCTGTAACTCTTGTTCTGCTAATGCTGATTTTTCATGGTTATTACCCACCATCCAGTTTAAAAAGCTTGCCGGTAACTTAGTGTACGCCTCTCCTTGGTGTAAACCAAAATCACAGATGTGTTGCTCTTCATACGACATAGTTGTTAATCCTGTTGTGTGTGTTTTATTGTTATAAATAATACTAACAAAATAAACTCGGCTATTAAGACGATTTCGTTTTAAACAAAATTTATTTATAACGTGAGTGAATAACAACACATTGTAACCACATGTAATTTAAATGTAATCAATTCGGTTTGATTTGTTTAAAGGTACGTTTTGCTATCGTAATCTCCACAAGAGTTCTTTATTATTTGCATTAAATTCACATAACCACAACATTCTTCAGGATAGATATAATAATGAAAAAACTATTACTGTGCGGTTTGTTAACCGCAACCTCATTTGCAAGCCATGCCACTGTAGTTGAAATGCAAACTTCACAAGGCGCTATTAAAGTCGATTTGTTTGATCTACAGACTCCGAAAACAGTTGAGAACTTTTTAAGTTATATACAAAGTGATGCGTACAACCAAACCGTGATCCACCGTTCAATCAAGGACTTTATTATTCAAGGCGGAGGCTTTACTTTTACCGATGATTTTAAAGCGATCACAACGTCACCAGCTGTTGTGAATGAGCCAGAACTATCGAATGTAAAAGGCACGATTGCCATGGCAAAAGTCGGCGGTGATAAAAATAGCGCCACCAGTCAATGGTTTTTTAATCTCAAAGATAATAGTGCAAATTTAGATAAGCAAAATGGCGGTTTTACCGTATTTGGTCAGATTACAGCAGATAGTTATGCAGTGCTTGATAAGATCTCTGCTTTAGTGCATTGCGGTGAAATACCGGTAGTTAATCTAACTAAAGACCAATGTGCAAGTGCAGATACTACGCTGACTATTGCTAATTTAGTGTCGATCAATAGTGTTGTGGTACTGGATAATGATCCAAATTCGTCAGTAAATTTATCTCCAAAAGAAAATACGCTAATTGACGATCCAACTCCAACTCAGCCTGATGATGGGGATAGCTCAAGTGGTAGTATGAGCTGGTTACTACCATTATTATTGCTTGGCTTTAAACGCCGCCGCGCAGCTTAAAGGTATATACTTGCTATCGGGTTATGTGTCCCGATAGCAAACGTAACGCTTTAGAGTGCAAATACCCGCATTACTAATAACACCCACATAGTTAAAACCAGTAAACAGCCAAGCAAAAAGCTATAATAGCGAGGTTTTACGCTATTGCTGCCTAAATGAATAATACTGTGAATGACGCGCGAAATCACAAAACCCCAGGCTAAAGTAATAAATACATAACCCGCTGCATTGAGCTGTAAAGCAGCTAAACAGGCTACAAAAAATAGCACTGGTATTTCAAACTGATTAATAAAGTTTCTACCGGCAATATGTACATCATCACCCGCATTATTTAATTGCATAGTGGCAAAATCTTGCATAGTAATCGTTTTGTTACGCGCCGCACTAAAACGGCGGCGGCCCATGACTACCATTACCGTAAAAGTGAGTAGTACCTGAGAAAACATCGCGAGTAATACATATTTTTCCATTAAGAGTCTCATTTGATAAATAACCTAGCTTTAAGCCTAGCAGTTTGTCTTTATAATTCACAATGTGTTACAAAGTATTTAGAAAAATGATTGCAAGGGTTTTGAATTTTACCGATCATTCAAACAACAAATAAGTATGGATCACATTCTCAATATGAAAAAAATAATTACTTTAAGCGCTATTGCTTTAGCAGTATTAAGTGGCTGCGGCACTACCACCACAGCGGTACAGCAGCAAACGTCATTACTTTCAGATACGCTGGTAATAAGTCCCAACGATACTCGTCAATATAAAACCCTTAAACTTGCGAATGAGATTGAAGTAATTTTAGTGTCGGATCCAACTGCTGAAAAATCAGCCGCTTCATTGAGTGTGGGTGTTGGTTTATTACATGATCCAATCAGCCAGCAGGGAATGGCGCATTATTTAGAGCACATGCTATTTTTAGGCACAGATCGTTACCCAGATACCAAGGGTTACTCTGATTTTATGACTAAAAACGGCGGCGCCCACAATGCTTATACATGGTTAGATATTACTAATTACATGTTTGAAGTAAATAACGATGCTTACGATGAAGCATTGGATCGTTTTGCTGACTTTTTTAAATCCCCTAAGCTTTACCCAGAATACACCGATAAAGAAAAAAACGCAGTAAACGCCGAATGGTCAATGCGTCGCGAGATGGATTTTTTTGGTCAGTTTAAGCTTGCCCGACAAATGATGGGCGATCATCCAGCTAATCGTTTTTTAATCGGTAATCTTGAAACATTAGGTGATAAAGACGGTAGCTCTCTACATAAAGAAACCGTTGATTTTTATAATAAATACTACTCTTCTAACATTATGAAAGTAGCAATGATTTCAAATCTACCACTTGCGGAAATGGAAGCGAAAGCACAAAAATACTTCGCTGATATTGAAGATAAAAAGATCGACAAACCAACTGTTACCACAAAGCTAGATTTTGATAACGTAGGTGGAAAACGCGTTCACTACGCGCCGAATGAAGACGTAAAAGAGTTACAACTTGATTTTACTATTACCGATAACAGCAATGAGTTTGCCGTTAAACCTAACCGTTTTGTAGCATACTTATTAAGCAATGAAATGCAAGGTAGCCCGGCGCAAATTTTGCGTGATAAAGGCTGGGTTTCACAACTTTCAGCCGGGGCAGCACCAACCCAATATGGTAATTACGGTGCGCTGACGGTTAATGTGCAATTAACAGACGAAGGCATGAAAAACCGTGAAACGATCGTTGCAACAATAATGCAATATATTGATTTGATCAAAAAAGAAGGTGTAGATAGTAAATACTTTAATGAAATTCGCACTTCACTTAATAATGAATTTCAATTTTTAGAAAAAGGCGATGAATTTGGCTATGTCAGTAATTTAACTGGTAGCATGCAAGATTATCCACTAAACCACGTTATTAATGCGCCTTTTTATTATGCTAAGTTTGATGCAGCTGCGATCAACAACGTACTTGCGCAACTCAATGCTGATACTCTACGTATTTGGTATACCTCACAGCAAGAAGAAACCGATTCACAATTGCATTTTTACGATGGTAAATACCGCATTGAAGATATCAGTGATGCTGAAATTGCCAGCTGGAGTAAGCCTAGTCAGTTTGCCTTAGCATTACCTACGGTAAATCGTTTATTACCTGAGAGTTTTGCGATTAAAACAGCACAATTTGCAGAGCAAAAACACCCTAAGCTGGTATATGATAAAAATGGCGTAAAAGTATGGCGTCAAGCGAGTCAAAACTTTGCCGAGCAACCGAAAGGTTTGGTCGAAGTTTACTTAAATACCCCAGATGCTTTGACGGATATCAAAGCTAAAGTACTTTATTCAGTATGGTCTGACTTATTTAACTTACAACAAAGCAAGCTAAGTACCGAAGCTGCCGTGGCAGGTATGAGTGTTGGCCTTGAAGCAAGTAACGGACTTATCCTTTCAATGAGTGGTTTTACCGATAAACAAAATGTTTTACTCGCGCAAGCACTGACAAATATTGATGTGCAAGTAACTGAGCAAGGTTTTGCTCAAGCGCTTGATCGTTACCAACGTGATTTATTAAACGCCCAAAAACAATTCCCTTATTATCAAGCATTTGGTGAGTACTCTAAATTAATACGAACAGGCAGCTTTGACACCGATGCACTGATCAATACGGCAAAAGCATTAACCATTGCAGATTTTGAGCAGCTTAAACAGCATACCTTTGCTAATAACGAAATGCGCGTGTTCACTTATGGTAACTATAACCAATCAGATGTTGAAGCGATAGCTAAAGAGTTAACGGCAGTTTTACCAGCGGCGCATAAAAGCACTGAATTTGCGCGCAGTAAAGCGTGGTTACCGCAACCAGGCGAAACGATTGTATTGCAAAAAGATATTGATGTGGCTGATGTAGCTATCATTGATATGACCGTACACCCGATTGCAGGCTATAAGCAAAAAGCGCAAGCGCAAGTCTTACAAGGTCACTTTAGTACCGTCGCGTTTGACAAGTTACGTACTGAAGAGCAATTAGCATATGCGGTTGGTGGCTTAGCACGGCCAATTGAAGATTACTCAGCGATTGGCTTGTTTATTCAAACCCCAGTAAAAGATGTAAAAACCATGCAAGCGCGTTTTGAAGAGTTCAAAATGCAATATGCAGTAGAGCTTGATAACATGAGTGAAGAAACCTTCGAGCAGCTTAAAAATGCCGTATTAGTGTCGCTTAAACAGCAGCCTAAAAATCTTAGCGATGAAATGGGCCAACTGATTGGCGATTGGTATCGTGAAAACTTTGATTTTGATTCAAAGGATAAGTTAATCGCTGAAGTTGAAAAAGTCACGCTTGCTGATATCAAAGACTACTACCAGCAAACTATGTTAAACCCACAAGCTGCGCGTTTAAACGTACAGCTTCGTGGTAGCAAATTTGCCGACAAACCGTTTGCAGATTTACCAAAACAAACATTGGTAACAGACTTACAAGCGCACTTTAATGGCATTAAATTGCAAAAGTAATTTAGCACATTGAAGCGTTGAAAAAGATTAAAGCCCAAGCGATTTGCTTGGGCTTTTTTTATGAATCATTATCTTTTAAATAATTTACAAAATGTACGTACAGTGTAACTATATAAAAAAGGAACAGCTCAAACCGCTAGGATTTTGATGAATAAGATAGTGTGCATATTGCTACTGCTAAGCCCTTTTTATAGCTTAGCCAACTCATTTGCTGATGATTTTGTAAACGCTGCAAATGATAGAACAACACAAAGCGTGCGCTATGACGGCGCTTATCACCGCATTGCCTATCCAAATGGCGATGTACCTGCCAATATTGGCGTATGCACAGATGTAATTATTCGCAGCTACCGAGCACTGGGTATCGATTTACAAAAGTTAGTTCATGAAGATATGCGCGATAATTTTTCAGTCTATCCATCAACAAGAATATGGGGGCTAACTAAACCCGATAGTAATATTGATCATCGTCGCGTGCCTAATTTACAGGTTTTTTTTAAACGCCACGGTACAGTGCTGCCCATAACTAATAATGCTCAGACCTATAAAGCGGGCGATATTGTCACGTGGATGCTGCCGGGCAATTTGCCGCATATCGGTATCGTGGTAGATACATACACTGCAGATAACAAAACCCCATTAATAGTGCATAACATAGGCGCAGGGCCGCAACTTGAGGATGTACTGTTTCGTTATAAGATCACCGGCCATTATCGGTATGAGCCAGCCGTTAATTGATTGCGGGTATCTGGAAACATTCAGAAAAGCCGGCATGGTTAGCTAAAAAGCCGAAGTGGCAGGGCAAAATTTACTCAGCACAGATAAACAAAGTAAAAATACTTGAGTTAACGAAATAGCCTAATTTTACGACTCTTTAAGGAGCGTAAAATGCATCAGAGTGTTAAACAAAAATTTACGACGTACCCTGAAAATATCGCGGTTGTATTACATGAGATCAGAAGTCTGATTTTGCAGGTAGCTGTGCAGGATGGCATCACTGAACTTGAAGAAACACTCAAGTGGGGAGAGCCGAGTTATATTTCAAAAATAGGCACTACCATTCGTTTTGATCACAAACCAAAATCAGCTGAGCAATTTTGTATTTACTTTAACTGTAAAACTAAACTTATTGAAACCTTCAAAGAGCTTTATGGTGATACGTTTAGCTATGAAGGTAACCGTGCTTTGGTGTTTAAGCTTAATCAAACCGTGCCAGTTAAAGAGCTAGCCCATTGTATATCGTTGGCTTTGCGCTATAAAAAAATAAAGCACCCGCCATTGCTAGGTGCTTAAATTTAAGAAGTTATTGTCCGGCAGAAAGAGCAACAGCGCGATATAAACTCCCGCCTACGCAAATCTCGCGCTGACAATAGTTATTTGGCTCTTGCAGCGCGAGCCCCATGCAGTTTTTTATAGCTGTCGATCAAACGCTGATGACGATCTAACCCTTCAAGTTGCATATTGGTTGGAGTTAAACCGTAGAACATCACATCACCATTGATAGAGCCGACTACTGCATCCATTACTTCTTGGCCAAACATGCGGGTGAAGCTGTAAATGTAGTCTTCAATTTCTAAATCATCATTTAGCGCAACTTCTAAAGTCGCGTGCATTGCTTGGTAGAATAACCCGCGTTCAACAGTGTTATCGTTAAACTGTAAGAAGGTTTCAACCAGTTCCATGGTCGCTTCTAAATCGCCTAATGCTAAATAAATTAGCAGCTTAAGCTCAAGAATAGTTAACTGACCCCACACGGTGTTTTCGTCAAACTCAACGCCAATTAAGGTGATGATATCGATGTAATTATCAAGCTGGCTGTCTTCTAAGCGCTCAACTAAGTCGGCAAGTTGGTCTTCATCTAAACTGTGCAGATTTAAAATATCTTCACGGTATTTAAGGGCTTTATTGGTGTTATCCCAAATTAAGTCTTCTACAGGGTAAACCTCTGAATAATCAGGCACTAAAATACGGCATGCGATGCCAAGGTCTGAAAATTCAGCAATATAAGCTTCTTTACCTAAGGCTTTTAAAATACCAAATAAGCTAGCTGTTTCTTCTTCGTTAGTACCTGAAAAATCCCATTCCACAAAGTCATAATCGTGTTTAGCACTGAAAAAGCGCCATGAGATCTTACCGGTTGAATCAATAAAGTGTTCAACAAAGTTTTCAGGTTCAGATACTGCCATGCTGTTGAATGTTGGTTTAGGTACGTCGTTTAAACCTTCAAAGCTGCGACCTTGTAATAGCTCTGTTAAGCTACGTTCAAGGGCCACTTCAAAACTTGGGTGTGCACCAAATGAAGCAAATACGCCACCGGTTTTCGGGTTCATTAACGTTACGCACATGACAGGGAATTGCCCGCCTAGAGATGCGTCTTTTACAACAACCGGAAAGCCTTGCTCTTCTAAGCCTTTAATACCGGCAACAATACTAGGATATTTAGCAAGTATAGCTTCTGGTACGTCTGGCAATACCAGTTCTTGCTCGATGATTTGGCGTTTAACAGCACGTTCAAAAATCTCAGATAAACATTGTACTTTGGCTTCGGCAAAGTTATTACCCGCACTCATGCCGTTACTTAAAAACAAGTTTTCAATCAAGTTTGATGGAAAGTACACAGTTTCGCCGTCAGAGTGACGCACATATGGAATCGAGCAAATACCTCGCTCAACATTACCAGAGTTAGTGTCGATAAGGTGCGAGCCACACAGCTCATCTTCAGGGTTGTAAATGCTCAGGGTATAGTCGTCTAAAATACCTTCTGGCAGTGAGTCATCATCAGTGAGCTGAAACCATTTTTCGTTCGGGTAATGAACAAATTCGCTGTTGGCAATTTCCTCACCAAGGAACTGGTCATTGTAAAAAAAGTTACAGTTTAAACGTTCAATAAACTCGCCAAGGGCTGAACATAATGCGCTTTCTTTGCTGGCGCCTTTACCATTGGTAAAACACATCGGTGATGCAGCATCACGAATATGCAATGACCAGACGTTTGGTACAATATTACGCCATGATGAAATTTCAATCTTCATGCCTAAGTCAGCCAAAATCGCAGTCATATCAGCAATGGTTTGCTCAAGCGGTAAATCTTTACCTAAAATAAAGGTGTTTTCGCTGCCTTCTGATTTTGCCATTAACATGGCTTGCGCGTCGTTATCTAAGCTTTCTATGGCATCAATTTTAAATTCAGGTATGGTTTGAATAACACGCTTTACGGTACAACGATCAATAGAGCGTAAAATGCCGGTGCGGTCTTTTTCTGAAATACTTTCAGGGAGTTCAACCTGGATTTGGAAGATTTGGTTATAACGATCTTCAGGGTCAACAATGTTGTTTTGCGCAACACGAATACCGTCAGTCGAGATATCACGGGCATTACAATACACTTTAATAAAGTACGCAGCACATAAAGCCGAAGATGCTAAAAAGTAGTCAAATGGACTTGGCGCAGAGCCATCGCCTTTGTAACGGATTGGTTGATCCGCAATGACTGAGAAATCGTCAAACTTAGCTTCTAATCTAAGATTATCGAGAAAATTAACTTTAATTTCCATTGAGTTGGTCCACCTTCATGCGCACTAATAAGTAAGGCTTGCAGGTGTTTGCGCCAGACTTAGTCAGTGTATTTTCATTTAGCTGCAATTATCCGCTTTTTAGGGGAGCAGATACAAGTAATAGTCGTGGTTAATTGGAAAAAGAGTAATGCTCGCGAGGGTAAAGTTAGCAAGGTTAAAGGCCAAAGTTGTTAGTGTGTTTGAATTTACTCAAGAGAGTACTTTACATTAGACTGATACAGAATTAGACAAATTGCATGGTGCGCATGAGATGCAAGAACCCCAGCGGCCATCTCGTTCAGCTATCAGTGAATAGCGCTATGTCACCTTGCTAGTTTTGACACTTGGTATTATAATTAACGACAATTGTCGCTGGAGGTGTTTATGGAAACTTTAAAGTTTGATTTTATAAAAGTAGTGAGTGGTGGGTTAATCACTAACAACTCTAATGCATTAGAAGAAATTACTGTTGCTACTACAGGCTTGAAAGCTTCGTCCATTTTCCTTCTTAGTAAATCGCTTGGATGGGAACAAAAACTAATAGCTAAGACTATTGGTACTACTACGCGGACATTGGAGCGACATGTAAAAGAGCGCAAACGTTTAGGTATTAACTTAAGTCAAAATGCATTGGAAGTTGCACGTTTGTCGTCTATAGGTATTTCATACTTTGGTGATGTAAAACGTTGGAATGAGTGGTTGAACACCGCTCATACGCAGTTCGATGGCAAAGCGCCAAAAGAATTTTTGCATACCATTCGCGGCCGTGAGTTAATTAAGCGAATTATTAATGGGCTAGAGTATGGATTCACTGCTTGATGATTTGTTATAGAATTGCCCCAACTGAACATAACAATTCAAATAACGCGCTATCAGGCCTAGGTGGGCTTTATGCCGAAGGTAGGTGGCACATGGTTGGTAAACCTGTTGTTTACACAGCAAGTAGCCGTTCACTTGCAATGCTTGAGAGGTTAGTGAACGACTCTACGGATATACTTAACAAACAGCTATCAGTCACATCGATATTAATACCTGATAAACTGAAAATTAAACGCTTGGTTGTATCTGATCTACCAAGTGACTGGGATGATCACCCTTATATATTAAAAACCCAAATAGTGGGTAGCGACTGGTTAACGAGTATGGGTGAAGCTGTACTGCAAGTGCCTTCCTCTGTTTGTTCAGATGAATATAATTTTATAATAAATCCCGCACATACTGATGCGCATGAAATAAAATGCGTTGAATGCCAACCATTTAGTTACCCTAAAAGATTAGCTTTAAAGCTTTAGTGATTTAGTAAGTGGCTGATTCGACCACTTACTATCAGCTTGAAAATATATTTTCAACCACTTAGGCATGTTTTTAGAGCCTATTTTCATTGCTTCCAATAAGTGCTATTTATACAAAAAAGTTCAGACTGTAAGCAAGAATCGCTATTCACTAATTGTACTGGGTTTAATTTCTTAAACTTTGTGTCTGCCACAATTTAACAGAGCGTAGCGAAAACCTCGGGTGCTTGATTGCAGACCGGGAGGGGAGTGTTCAAAAATCAGTTAGTCGAATTAGATAATAAAGAAAAGCACAGTGCTTAGTTAGGACTCCTTTAAACGGGGGGGGCGCTTGCGGGCGATTCTTTAATCTATTGATTTGATAGATAGAATAACTTAACCTATCTCATCTTAACTTTATTTAATAATCTAGGCGACAATAAGCACTCATGAAACAATTCTTTGTTAAAACACTGTCGGTCATTTGTAGTCTTTTATTTCTAATTATTAGTATTCTATTGATTTTCGGAATACTCACTCGTAGCGACGAGAGCTTAAATCTTTTTTTGTATATCCCATTCATATTTGCTCCGTACCTGTATGTTGTAGTGCGAGCATGGGAAGATAATATTTTAAAAAATCAGCATTTGATCATACGATTCATCATTCTCTGCTCGGTATTACTATTGATATTTCCTAGTGTGTTTGGTTACTTCTTATCAACAAGAGTTTATAAAATAACCTCTATTTTCTATTATACTAGTTCTACCTCTACTGCTGAAGTAGCGGTGTGTGAGCTTATAGGTTTGTTATTACTTCATTCGTTATTAACTTATTATACGAAAAAGCGAATAATACCAAATGCATAAAGTTAGTGATCAATTTGTTAGCGTGTATAAATTTTCAGTAACAAGGTGCGTGATTGACTATGACATAGGGCCCGTAGTGGAATATTACAGGAGTAATTATTGAGTAATAGTTGGCTTATTATTTTGATTGAAAGCAACGTAGCTATTAGATAGTTAGGTCGCCTTAAAATGAACTTTCATTTAATGCAGTTGGCGCAAAGCCTACGTTAACAGACACTTTACTAAACGTTGTGTCATCGACGACATAATAGGTAGAAAGTAGAAGGCAAAGATAAGTAAAGAGATAAGTAACTTTCAGATTTTATCTCTGCTTATTTATCTAGGAGTATGCCAAGCCAATAAAGACATTGTTAAAGCCGCCCCCTAATCCCATATCACTCTAATTAATGGTATTCTTAACTTTATTTTTCTATTTTTTTCTTTTTTCACAATAGAAAGTGCCGAGATTAATCACCAAAGGAATTACCAAACCGACCAAAAAAGCAATTAACAATATGATTGACAAGTTGGTGTAATAGATAATGGAAGGCCACCCTCTTTGGCTTTTTTTATAAGTTAGAGGCCAACCATGGTTGATAACTATTTTGGTAGTGAGAGTTTCAAGGCTGTACCCCGTTTTTATGCTTGATTTTTCTTCATGTGAAAGCATTATGGATGCTACTATTATAAAAATAAATAAGAGCTGGATAAACAAGCTTTTGGATGGATAAATAGTCTTGAGCATAATGATTATGGCTTTTTTAGATGGCTAAGGATATATGCGTTCAGTATAAAGAGGGCGTTCCTATTTTACAACTCATGCATACCAGCGTGAAAAACGCTTAGAAAGTACAATCACAGGCAAACAATCTAAAAGATCTTACGTTTTGCAGGCATTTCACGCCAAAATAGTTGTTAGCTTAAAAATCCGGCCACTTAGTAAAAAGTTAAATAGTATCAGTCAGTTATTTTTTTTCGAATAATTTGACTTTAATAGGGATAATGACCCATTTAATAGCTGAAATTAAAGTACCAAGTACCAAGTAGCAATAGAAATGTTTTGAGCCTAAAAAGTAAATTTAGTTGTACAGTTTTGTTTGCTCAATTAAAGTGGCTGTATAGTTAAATGGGTTTGTTTTTAACCTTCACCTCGCTAACTTTTTCCTGCACCTAATTCTCCTAAGCTATCACAGCTGCATTAAAAGCTAGTAATTAACTACACTAAAAGCTAATTTTCAACTTCAGCAAAAACTAGCTGTGTTAACATGAATCAAGTGTCAGTAAAGCTTACACATTCTCTAGAGCGATTAAAGCTATTGCAAGATAGTGGCATTATTGCTGTGCAATCGAAAATGCTTGAGCGCACCGATAGAGAGCGCTTGACTAAGCATGGCTTCATTAAAGAGGTAATGCGAGGTTGGTATATTCCTTCAAGCCCAGATGAACAGCAAGGCGATGTAACGCTTGCTATACGTCCTTTTGTGTGGCATATATGGAAGCTTTAGAAATGGCAAGTGTAGAGCAAAATATTACTCCTTTTACAAAATTTCTAGCTTCGTTATTATATCCGATTCTTTCCTTGATAAAAAATTAGCGCGGGTATTTATTTCCCGCGCTGAAAAGCTAGACCATTTTTAACCTTTGTCGTTATGCTATCACTAGAAACCCGACAAATGCACAGGCTGCTGCGATGAGTGTATAGGGCAATTGAGTAATTGCGTGACTCATTAAGTTACAGCCTGAACCTTGTGCTGCAAGGACAGTTGAATCTGAGTAAAAACATGCTTGGCTACCAAATGATGAGGCAGATAACAGCGCACCAATCACCAGCGGTATATTTGCATCAACCGCGACTGCCAGAGGCATCACAATAGGAATTGTTACCGCAAAAATACCCCAGCTTGAGCCTGTAGCAAACGCCAAAATTGCCATTGCTAAAAACACCACTGCAGGTAAATAGCCTGCGGTCATGAATGGGCTTAAGGAATCAATTACAAACTGTGGTAATAGTAGTTGGTCGCACACATCTTTAAAAATAAATGCGGCGATCACAGTTCCTATTGCTGGCAACATGCTTTTAAAACCATCGAGCATTTTTTCAATCATTTCGGCAAATGGCATTAGCTTTTGCAGCATATAAAATGGCAGCGTCACGGCGAATGTCGCTAATAACCCTTTGTATACATCAATGTCAAAATACACAGTGAACGCAACGAGCAATAATATAGGCAGTAAAAAGTTGTACAGTTTGCCGTGGCTGTCTGCGCTTTCAAAGCTTTCTTCAACGGCTTTTACTGCGTATTCATCGGCAGTTTGCACTTCGTTGTACTGTGCAGGATCTACTTGCGGTTGTTCTTGCATCGCCTGTAATTGGGCTTTTTTCATCGGCCCAAATAAAGGGATAACACCAAGTACCACTAATGGCACAAGTAACACGGCAAACCATGCATACAGCATATAGGGTATTGCTTGAATATACACAGCAATACCTTGGCCTTCGACGGCTATGTTGTTATCAACCAACAAGCCGCCAAAAAACACCGCCCAGGTAGACAGCGGCACTAATACACAGATTGGCGCTGCGGTAGAGTCGACCACGTAGGCAAGCATTTCACGGCTGATTTTAAATTTATCGGTAATGCGTTTCATGGTTTCACCCACGGTAAGCGCATTGAGGTAATCGTCGATAAAAATCACGATACCGAGCAAAAAGGTCATGATCAACGATGAGCGTGGGCCTTTACAAAAGCGCAGCGCAAAACTACCAAATGCTGCTGCACCACCGGTGCGCACGAGCAATGCGATTAACGCACCAAAGCCACCACACACTAGAATAAGCCAGCCGATTGTTTCATCTACCATTACTTTTAACGATGCCGCAGCAAAGTTGCTAAGCATTTCAACAGGATTTAGCATAGCAAGGCCAACAAGGGCACCGATCAGCAAAGATAAAATAGGACGACGTAGCACGATCGCCAAAACCACCACTACAACTGGCGGCACAAGACTTAACGCAGAAGGTTCGAGCATTTAAGTATTCACAAAATAAAAAGCATTTGAGTAATTGGCTCAAACTGCTTAACAAAAACAAAGAATGTTAGCCCAACGGCTGATATTCCAAGTCACTGCTTTTGCACGCAGAAGTCACTGTTAGGTTTCGCGGTGGGTTTAGCACAATTGCGACACAGTAAAATGCGTTGGCTTGGCGCCAGACGGTGCAGGGGATGCATGCCGCTATTGTTATGCCGATAAAAACATCAGCGGGAAAATAATCTGCAATTGCGTTCGAGTCAATAAAAACTTTTAATTTAGTTAAAAATTCTTAATAGATGAATATTAATGCTTGCATTGTTTAGGTGAAACACCAAATTTTTGCTTAAACAAACGGCTAAAATGACTGGGATTGGTAAAGCCAAGATCGTAGCAAACTTGGCTTATTTGTTGTCCTGATTGTAGAAGTTGGCGAGATTTCTTTAATCTTAGCTGTTGTTGCCACATGGCCGGAGTTTGCCCAAAGGCGAGTTTGAATTGCTGGTAAAATTTACTACGGCTCATGCAGGCTATTTTACATAAAGTATCGATATCTAAAGTTTGATTAAGATGTTCTTTAATAAAATGTAGGGCATCGGTTAATGGGCATGCAATAGTTTGTTGGCAATTGGCGAGCATTAAATCGCGGCTTTGTTGTTGTAATAATCGAGTGATTAACTCATTTACTGATAGATCAATTAAATAATGACGATCTTGCTCGTTTTCGCTAAATAACCCAATCATCCGTTCAAGTAATTGTTGGGTTTGTTGATTGTGTTGGGTATGCACCAGCTTTGGAATGTAATGAAAAAAATCATCGCTGCTTATTTGCTGCTGCATATTTAGCGCGTCAGCTACTTGGCTGATTTTATCGCGGCTAATTTCGATAGCCAAACAGGTGGTAGGTTGCTTCATTGATGCTTCTGGGAAGTCGATTAAAACCCCTTGTTCGGGTGCTAATACAAATGATTGCTGGGGTAAAAATTCTTCATGGTAGTTACTGTCAGCAACGTGCATCACTTTTTTACCGCTGATCATGCCGCAAAACAGCAGTTCGCTGGAATGCAGTGCTACTTTTTGTGCGTCTTGGTAGGTGTCGTAAATGCTCAGCTCGGCGTTGTCTGAGGCAAAAGTAATTTTATTTTCGATCAGTACATCAACCGCTTGGCGCTTTTTAGTCAGTTTTTCAGTCAATAACGTGGTATTCATTTTATTTCCTTTAAACACGACCAACAGAGTTTGGACGCACAGACATGTTTTTTGGACAGCTAATCAAGTTTTTATGCTTCTTATAAGCTAATGTCAACAGGTGACGGATAAATAAACAACAATCTCCCGTCAAACTTAGTCAATTTGATTAAATTTAAAAAGCAACATTTTGAATAAAGGACACACACAATGATCTATGCAAATCCTGGCAGCGACGGCGCACTTATTAACTTTAAATCCCAGTACGGTAATTACATTGGCGGACAGTGGGTCGAGCCTGTAAATGGTCAGTACTTTGATAATATTAGCCCCGTTAATGGTAAAGTATTTTGTAAAGTACCACGCTCTGATAAAGCGGATATTGAACTTGCCCTTGATAAAGCCCACGCTGCAAAAGCTGCTTGGGGTACAACTTCAGTAACGGCTCGTAGTAATATATTATTAAAAATAGCTGATCGGATAGAGCAAAACCTTGAGCTTCTTGCAGTTGCCGAAACGTGGGATAACGGTAAAGCCATTCGCGAAACATTGGCGGCAGATATCCCACTGGCGGCAGATCATTTTCGTTATTTTGCCGGTTGTATTCGCGCCCAAGAGGGCAGTATTGGCGAGATAGACGAAACCACAGTCGCGTATCATTTTCATGAGCCACTGGGCGTTGTTGGACAAATCATTCCGTGGAACTTCCCAATTCTAATGGCCGCATGGAAACTCGCACCAGCGCTTGCCGCAGGTAACTGTGTGATACTCAAACCGGCTGAACAAACACCAGTATCTATTTTAGTGTTGATGGAAATTATTGGTGATTTATTGCCTGCAGGCGTGCTTAATGTAGTAAATGGCTACGGTAAAGAAGCGGGCGAAGCGCTGGCAACCAGCACGCGTATAGCTAAAATTGCTTTTACCGGCTCAACTCCTGTTGGCTCACACATTTTAAAATGTGCCGCAGATAACATTATTCCATCAACGGTTGAGCTCGGTGGTAAATCACCGAATATTTTCTTTAACGATGTAATGGAAAAAGACGATTCCTTCCTAAGTAAAGCCATTGAAGGCGCAGTACTTGCGTACTTTAACCAAGGTGAAGTGTGTACTTGCCCATCGCGACTATTTATTCAAGAAGATATTTACGAGCAGTTTATTGAGCGTATTTTAGAGCGCACATTAAAAATTAAACGCGGTAACCCGCTTGATAGTGAAACCATGGTAGGCGCACAAGCGTCTAAAGCACAGTTTGATAAGATTCTCAGCTATATTGAAATTGGCAAAAAAGAAGGCGCACAAGTACTTACTGGCGGCAATGTAGAGCAACTAACAGATGAGCTAAATGGCGGTTATTACATTCAGCCAACGCTGTTAAAAGGCACTAACGATATGCGGGTATTCCAAGAAGAAATTTTTGGCCCGGTGATTTCAATGTCGACCTTTAAAGACGAAGCCGAAGCACTCGAACTGGCTAATAGCTCTGAATTTGGTCTAGGCGCAGGGGTATGGAGCCGCAACATGAACCGTGCTTATCACTTTGGCCGCAAAATAGAAGCAGGCCGTGTATGGACCAACTGTTACCATATGTATCCTGCACACGCTGCGTTTGGTGGTTTTAAAAAATCAGGCATCGGCCGCGAAACCCACAAGCTTGCGCTTGACCATTACCAACAAACTAAAAATTTATTAGTAAGCTACAGCGAAGATCCGCTCGGCTTCTTTTAAATAAAGCGGTTAAGCTTAAACAAATAATTTTTATGAGTAATGAAAGCGCTGTATTGTTGCAGCGCTTTTTTACTTTTCTAAAGCACTGCGCTTTATATCCTCAAACACCTGTAATACCTTCCAAAATGACAATTAAAACAACACCAAGTCCTCTTTTTATATTTTTCGTGAAATAGAAGTAACCGATTGAATCAAAATAGGAATTCGACTGTGGTTAATACATCAATAAAAAATAAATTAAAAACGAATTACTCTTCAGGCTCGTTAGGTTTTTATGGAGGCTGGAGTGCAATCTAAGCTGCTAAAAATTAAATCCCAATTCCTTGAAGTCATTTAGATATTTTGAGCTCTTATATGCGCAAAAATATTGAGTTTGCAAAAAGCGAGGCGGAGCAAAAGGATCCCTTTGTGATGTCGTATTTTATGAAAAAGATGATGAATTTGAATATATTTATGCAAATATCTTTTAATGTCCTAAATTTTGTGAGGCTAGATATGCACTATCTTAGGCAAAGATATTTATGCCTGTTGCTTTTTCGTTTTACCCAACACCCTTAAATTTAATGAGTTTAATATAGCAATAAATTAAGTTGTTTGTTAAAACACTTTGAGTGTAAGTATGTTATCGGCAGTACTATGAGTGAATATAGTATGCTGATTGCTCCAGCAAAGAAATTCAACAAAGAGCCTGCACAAAGAAATGCACCTTGATACTATATGTCTAATGATAATGGGTATAGCAAGTAATATGTGAGGTTATAGCAATGAATCAATTAACTGAAAAAACGATAGCATGTCCTTATTGTGGTGAGAATATTGACGTGCTGCTCGATCCGGCAGATGTTGATCAACAATATATTGAGGACTGCCAAGTCTGTTGTAAGCCTATTAATTTTTTGGTTTTTGAAAATATAGATGAAGAGCTTTCAGTGACGGTTTTTAGTGATGACGAAGCTTATTGACTATCTTTATAGGCACTTACACTCAGCAAGGTTTGGGCAGTATGTTTAGCTGCAAAGCAATGCAGTAATATATAAAAGAGTATGATTAACCAACATAAAAAGCGCTGCAATTAATTGCAGCGCTATGGTTGTATTACTTAATGGTAATTAACGGTCTAAGTTCGTTACTTTAGTCCATGCCGCAACAAAGTCTTCTACAAACTTTTGCTTTGATGTATCAAAGGCATATACTTCTGCAACTGCACGCAGCTCTGAATTTGAACCAAAGATAAGGTCAACTGAAGTGGCTGTGTACTTTTGCTCACCTGATTGACGATCAAAGCCTTGATAAATCCCCGCATCTGATGACTTTTTCCAAACCGTAGACATATCCAATAAATTAACAAAGAAATCGTTATTTAGAGTGCCTGGCTTGTCAGTAAATACGCCGTAGTCAGTGCCTTTATAGTTTGCATCAAGCGAACGTAATCCGCCTACTAATACCGTCATTTCAGGCACTGTTAGATCAAGTTGATCTGCTTTATCTATTAGCATTTCAGTTGGCGATTTGTAGCTTTGTTCAGCATCAAAGTAGTTTCTAAAGCCATCGGCAGGCAGCTCTAATAAACTAAATGCATTAACGTCAGTTTGAGCTTGCGTAGCATCGCCACGGCCAGCATTAAACGGTACGTCTACTGTGTAGCCTGCATCTTTCGCTGCTTTTTCAATCGCTGCATTACCAGCTAACACAATCAGGTCGGCCAGTGACACTTGGCTTTTGCTAAAGAAACTATCATTAAAGTCGGTTTGAATCGCTTTTAAGGTTTTGATTACTTTTGCTGTTTCAGCTGGATTATTCACAGCCCAGTCTTTTTGTGGTGCAAGTGCAAGGCGTGCACCATTAGCACCACCGCGCATATCGGAATGACGGTAGCTTGCTGCAGATGCCCATGCAACACGTACTAGCTCTGATACGCTAAGACCTGAATCTAAAATACTGGCTTTAAGCTCTTTTACTGCGCCAGCATCAATGTTTGATTGAGTCTCTGCTGAAATAGGATCTTGCCAAATTAAGTCTCCTTTAGGAACTTCTTTACCTAAGAAGTTACGTGGTGGCCCCATATCTCGGTGAGTCAATTTGTACCATGCTTTAGCAAATGCCAGTTGATACTCTTTAGGGTCGTTTAAAAAGCGTTCAGCAATTTTGCGGTATTCAGGATCGAATTTAAGTGCTAAATCTGCAGTCGTCATGACTGGTGAATTAAACTTACCTTTCACATGAGCATCAGGTACGGTTTTGTGCATAGATTCGTCGGTTGGGATCCATTGGATCGCACCCGCTGGGCTGCGAGTTTGTTTCCACTCAAAGTTAAGTAGATTGCTAAGGTACAGTGATGACCAGCGAGTAGGAGCTTGTGTCCATGCGCCTTCTAAACCACTTGATACGGTATCTTCAGAGTGGCCTTTACCACATTTGTTTTTCCAGCCTAATCCTTGTTCTTCAATGCCTGCTGCTGCGGGCTCTGCGCCAACACAGTCTTTAGGTTTGTGCGCACCATGCATTTTACCAAAGGTGTGGCCACCTGCGATAAGTGCAAGAGTTTCCTCGTCGTTCATGGCCATGCGAGAAAACGCCACACGAATATTTTTAGCTGAACCGATTGGATCAGGAACCCCTTTAGGGCCTTCAGGATTTACGTAAATTAAACCCATGTGAGTTGCACCCAATGGGCGTTCTAATTTGCCGCTGGCATCTTCACGGTCGCTGGCAAGCATTTCTACTTCAGGGCCCCAGTAAACCATGTCTGGTTCCCAGTCATCAGTCCGGCCGCCGGCAAAACCATAGGTTTCAAACCCCATGTTTTCTAGAGCAACGTTACCGGCTAATACGATTAAATCTGACCATGAAAGTGCTTCTCCGTATTTTTGTTTAATAGGCCAAAGTAGACGACGGGCTTTATCTAGGCTTACGTTGTCTGGCCAGCTGTTGAGAGGTTCAAAACGTTGTTGACCGCCACCAGCACCACCGCGGCCATCAAGCGTACGGTAAGTACCTGCGCTGTGCCATGTCATACGGATAAAAAATGGCCCATAGTTACCAAAATCCGCCGGCCACCAATCTTGAGATTGTGTTAGTAGGGCATCAATATCACTTTTTACTGTGTCTAAATCTAGGCTATTAAATGCCTTGGCATAATTAAAGTCGGCACCGTAAGGGTTTGAGCGTTCATCATGATCACGCAGAGGTGAAAGGTTAAGTTGATCTGGCCACCAAAACTGGTTTGTTCTGGTTGCGCCCATTTTAGCTTCACCCATGCCAACAGCACCTTGTGGCTTTGACATTTGTGGTTTTTCTTGGCTAACAGCGGTGCCAGATATAAGTGCCATACTTATAAATCCAACAAGCGCTTTTTTATTGAATGAACGGTTTTTCATTGTCAGCTTCCTTAAAGTTAACGAATTTCGTTATACAAAGCGTATTACTACTTTAAACAGAGATCTCAATCGTTTTAAAAATTATTGAGTTGTAAATTTGTTTGCTCAAGTGAGGCTTAATCAAGCCTGAATAACAAAGCAATGAAAAGAATATAGCAACGGGCTGAAATGTGTGTGCGAAATAAAGCGATTACTACAATCTATAAATATGATTGATTTTGTTTTATTGATTAGATAAATGGATTGTTTTTACTTAAGGCGGAGGGAGTAATACAGATAAAAAAGCCCAGCCAAAGCTGGGCGACTACAAAAAATCTAGTGCACTTTAATTAATTTACTCGTTATAACACCTGAGGTCATTGACCCTGATACGTTTAATGCGGTGCGTGCCATGTCTATTAATGGCTCAATTGAGATCAGTAACGCGACTATCTCAACCGGTAATCCCATGGTCGGTAATACAACCAATGCAGCAAACGTTGCGCCACCACCTACTCCGGCAATACCAAAAGAGCTTATAACAACAATGCCAATTAACGGTAAAATAAATTCGAATGTCAGCGGATCAATTCCTACGCTGGGTGCTACCATCATTGCCAGCATGGCTGGGTAAATACCGGCACAGCCATTTTGGCCAATAGTGGCGCCAAAAGAAGCCGATAAGTTAGCTATAGCAGGCGGCACTTTTAGCTGGTTAATTTGTACATCCACATTCATAGGAATAGAGGCTGCTGAACTACGCGAGCTAAATGCAAAGGTCAGTACTGGCCAAATTTTTTCAAAGTAACTCTTAGGGTTCACACCAACTAGGCTAAGTAATAAACCATGAGCAATAAACATTAATAATATAGCGACATAGGAAGCCACAATAAACGCCAGTAAATTAACAATATCATTGCTACTTGAGTTTGCCACAACGCTTGCCATTAACCCTGCGACGCCATAAGGCGTTAGCGCTATCACCATTCTTACTAAGTTCATTACTATGGCTTGTAAGGCGTTAACACCGTTGCGAATTGGATCTGCTAGTTCGCTACGTTCAAGCATCACCTTGCGTGCGGCAATCCCTACAAGGACACCAAAAATAACGACGGCAATTATAGAGGTTGAGCGTTGGTTACTTAAATCAGCAAATGGATTTTCTGGAATAAAGCTCAATAGCATTTGTGGCACACTTAAATCAGCTACATTGGCTGCTTTACCCTCTAGCGTGCTCATTTTTGCTGCCTCACGGGTTCCCGAAACTAAGCCTTCAATACTTAAATTAAAGCCATAGGTTACGGCAATACCAATTAAGGCTGCAATTGCCGTAGTAAAGAGTAAAACAGCAATACTAATGAACGATATTTTGCCCAAAGAGCCTTGGTTTTCTAGTTTCACCACGGCGGCAATCATAAACACCAATACCAATGGCATGATGATCATTTTTAATAGCCCAACATAGCCTTTACCAACAACACTTACCCAACTTAAAACGTCATTAATAGACTCTGGGGAGTGGGAAAATAAAAATTGTAAGGCTAAACCAAAAGCACTACCAACAACTAAGCCAAATAAAACAGTGCGAGATAAGGTTTTACTTTTTTGCGAAAAAAGATAAATCGCAAACAGCAAACCGACAAATAATGCCAGCATTAATAAAACAGCAAGCGACATAGCATCCTCTTTAAAGCTGTGAATAAGCGCGGCACTTTAGCGTTTTGTATCGGGTAACGAAAATACACTTTTGATATGCTATAGAACAAATTGATATGTGCTAATAATGTTTGAGTATAAAAAATACTATTGTACACAAATATAACCGTTGAGCTTCTATTTAAAGGTGCTAATAATCAATGGTAAATTAAGCAATGATAAAAAACAGTATGAATGGACTTCTTTGGTTGTTATTTAGATCTTAATAGCGTGTTTATTCGTATCAAAAATTTGTATTCAAAAGAATTTTTCCTAATCGTTTATTAATTAATAGTGAGAACAGAGATGTTGCGATCAGTTGTTGGTTTAATGTTTTTTATTTTTTTAAGTGGGTGTTCGAGTCAATACCCAAATCAGAACTTAGTCGGTAAACAGTTTCCAACTATCAGTGGTGAAAGCTTGGAGCAACAGCAATTTACTATCCCTACAGACTTTAACAACGCACAGACATTACTGTTAATTGGGTATAAACAAGATAGTCAATTTGATATTGATCGCTGGCTTATTGGCTTGGATATGAGTGGCATAAACGTCACCGCTTATGAGTTACCCACAATTCAAGGCATGGTGCCGCGTATGTTTAGTACTTTTATTGATAGCGGTATGAGAAAAGGCATTCCTAAAGAACTGTGGGGCGGGGTGATCACTATTTATAAAGACGGTGATGCAGTACAAGCGTTCACTGGTAATGAAAATCCGAATAATAGCCGCATCGTATTAATTGATGGTAGCGGTAAGATTATTTACTTTTATGATCGGGGTTTTTCGGTTGCTGCATTAAATGAACTAAAAATGGTGATAGATAAAAAGCAGTAATACCCTGTAATGACCCAAACATAGGCTGCATGTTTGGGTCATTTATTTTTAACTTAAGCTGCCTCTTACTCCGTTATTTTTATCAATCATTTTTATAGCAAGGATAGTCACTGTAACCTTGCTCAGTGCCGCCATACATAGTGGCTGCATCGGCTTCATTTAATGGCCATTGATTTTTTATGCGCGCTGGTAAATCAGGGTTTGCAATAAAAGGGCGACCAAAAGCAAATAAATCACCGTAGCCTTTAGCTAACATCGCCACCGCTTTTTCAACAGTGTACTTACCAGCGTAAATAATACGCCCAGAAAATTCAGCTCTAGCTGCTTGATAAAATAGCTCTGGTAAATCAGGAGCATTGTCCCAATCAGCTTCTGCAATTGAAAGGTAAGCAATACCGGCTTGTTCAAGTACTTTAATCGCTTCAATGTAGGTATGATGTGGGTCTGATTCTACTAACCCTAAATAAACACGGGTTTCATCAGTACTGCTAAATAAGGGCGCAAATCTAACCCCTAAGCGCTCAGGGCCTACTACGTCACTTACTGCCGCGACAATTTCTTTTAAAAAGCGCAGGCGATTAGTAAGAGATCCGCCGTATTCATCATCTCGTTTATTGGTGTGCTCAGAAATAAACTGATTTACTAAATACCCATTAGCACAATGCAGTTCTACACCATCAAACCCCGCTTCTAGCGCATTACGGGCAGCTTGTGCATACATGCCAACAAGCTCTTTTACTTCATCGGTTGTCAAAGCTTGTGGTTCACTTGGATCGGCTAAAGCGCCTTGAGCCGGTCCTGTTTCAATAAAGACTTTAACGCTATCAGCTGTTAGAGCTGAGGGAGCAATAGGTTTGGCTTCATTAGGCTGTAAGCTGGTATGTGAAACGCGGCCAACGTGCCAAAGCTGGGCAAAAATAATTCCACCTTCTGCATGTACTGCATCAGTTACTTTTTTCCAACCAGCTATTTGTTGATTAGAATGAATGCCCGGTGTCCAGGCATACCCTTGTCCTCTTGGTTCAATTTGAGTGCCTTCGGTAACCATAAAACCAGCACTAGCACGCTGTGCATAATATGTGGCCATCACCTCGTTGGGGATATTGCCAGGAACCGTGCTACGTGAACGTGTAAGTGGCGGCATTACAATACGGTTTTTAAGTGTGTATGGGCCTAAATTGATTGATGAAAATAGACTGTCGATATTTTTACTTGGTTGACTCATTTTAATACCTTTTAAATTAATAATGCTGTTTAGTGCCAATTACAATGCTGGTGAGCATAGGGATTAAAAGGTACAATTTGAAACAATGCTTTTTTGTTTAAGATACAATTATGAATGGTATATCTCGGCTTGATATAAAACAATTACGAATATTGAGTGCATTACTTAAACTAAAAAATGTGTCGGATGTGGCCCGCAAAATGGGCTTAACCCAGCAGGCTATTAGTGAGCAGCTGCGAAAATTGCGTGACTTATTTGACGATCGGCTTTTTATTCGACAAGGCAATACAATGGTTGCAACACCTAAGGCAATTGCACTAGAGAAGCCCGTTAATCAAATATTAACTCAGGTAGAAGCGTTATTAATACCTAAACAATTTATCCCAAGTAGCTACAAGGGCGTATTTACAATAAGTGCGACTGATTACGCTATAGCAGCTCTTTTGCCACAATTATTAGAAATAACAAGACGCGAAGCGCCAGGATTAAAGCTGATTATTCGTGACTTTGCCTCTGATAATGTTAATCAATTAATAAGTGCAGGAGAGCTGGATTTATTAATTAGTTTTCCTGAATTTATCCCTGCAAACTTAATCTATGACACATTATTTGAAGAACAACATATTTGTATTGCGGGGAAAAACACAGTGTTTTCTTCATCGACGTTGAGCCTTGCTGAAGTGGCGGCACACCCTCAATTAGTGGTTTCAGCGTCACGTGCTAACTTAAGAGGCTCTCACGACCAATGGTTTGCTGATAAGGGCTATGCGCGCAATATAGTTATGTCAGTGCCTGGCTTTTCATTTGTACCCGATTTGCTTTGCAGTACTGACTTAATTGCTTTTTACCCATCGCGTTTACTGCCAAACGCCAAAGTGAAACAGCTTGAAGTTGAATTATTACCACCGCCATTTAAGGTGATTGCAGCGTGGCATCCACGTTCAAATAACAGCGATATTCACCAGTGGTTAATAGCGCAATTAAAACGGATTTAGTGATTATTTAATTAGTTGACGAATATCGTTCCCTGTTGGTGCCTCATGGGCACGTAACGAAAAGGCGGGTAATATCGCTAATATATGGTCAAATATATCTGACTGAATACTTTCATACTCACCCCAATTAGTTGTATTGGTAAATGCATAAATCTCAATGGGTAAGCCATTTTTAGTTGGCTCTAGCTGCCTTACCATCAGTGTCATTCCCTGATGAATATGTGGGTGATGTTTTAATAGCGCGACTAAATAATGACGAAATGTGCCAACATTAGTGAGCCGACGACCATTTAACGTACAGCTCATATCTACTTTTTTTGTGGTATTTTGCTCGTTGATAACCGGTAGGGTAATTTCGAGGTAGTGACTTAATAAATCTGCTTTTTTCAGCGCGGTGATCTCTTGCTCATCTAAAAAGCGCACACTGCTCATTTCTATATGGATACTCCGTTTTATGCGTCTGCCACCGGATTCTGACATACCGCGCCAGTTTTTAAATGAGTCAGAAATTAGCGCATAGGTTGGGATAGTGGTAATGGTTTTATCCCAATTTCTTACTTTAACTGTGGTCAAGGCTATATCAATCACATCGCCATCTGCGCCGTATTTGGGCATTTCTAACCAATCACCAACCGCAAGCATATTGTTTGCTGAAAGCTGAATACCGGCCACCAGCCCTAAAATAGCGTCTTTAAACACCAGGAGCAGTACAGCCGATAGCGCACCTAAACCACTGAGTAATATTAACGGGGATTTATTCATTAATAATGAAATCGCTAAAATACCGGTTAATACGCTGGCGATCAGTTTAATTGTTTGTAAAAAACCACGTAATGGAAAGTGAGCTGCAATGGGTTGCCTGTCAGATATTGCTTGAAAAATATTGAGCAAAGAGAACAGCGAGAGCAGTGCAAATAAAATGATCCACTGATCAGTAAACATCTCAATGATATGTAAAAAAGCCGTTCCTTCGGGAACCCAGAGCCTTGCTTGTATAACAACCACAGCACCTTGTAAAACAAAGGAAATATTACGTGTTAATTTAAGCGCTAAGTCGGCAGGCGTGTGGGTATCGGTTTGAACAACTTTATCACTAAAGCGGCCTTTAAGTAGTCGTTTTGAAACTGACCTTAAGATGAGGTGCAATATGAGCGCAAATAAGCCAACCCAGCACAGTACTAATATGTTGTACCATAAATGCGCACTCCCAGGAAAATAAAGACTAAACCATTGCAGTAAAAATTCTCGCAGCTGCGATCGTATTTCAGTCATTTATATTCCCAAGAGATTTATTTGCGTGAGTTTCATCTATTTAATGAAATCTAGTTAAGCAGATGGGGCGAGAAAAGTCTATTTAAGCCGCGCTTAAATAGACGTTTTAAAAATAATATTTATATTTTACTTTCAGCAAGTTGCAGAGTTAATTCCTCAAAAATACTCGGATCGTCAATGGTTGATGGAATTTGCAGTTCTTCACCATCAATAAGTTGACGTAAGTTTTTGCGTAAAATTTTACCTGAGCGTGTTTTTGGTAAGCGCTCTACACACATAATATTTTTAAGACACGCAATAGCGCCGATTTGATTACGCACGGTTTGCACCAATTGCTGCTCTACTTCTTTATGCGAGCCATGAAAATCATTTTTTAACACCACCATGGCCATGGGGTTTTGACCCTTGAGCGCATCATTAACACCAAATACGGCACACTCAGCAACTGCTGGGTGAGCGGCTACAATTTCTTCCATTTCACCGGTTGATAAACGATGTCCCGCGACATTAATCACATCATCGGTGCGGCCCATAATAAATAGGTAGCCATCATCATCAATATAACCGCCGTCGCCAGAAAGATAATAGCCATCATATTCACTTAAATAACCGGCTTTAAAGCGCTCGGTATTTTGCCAAATAGTAGGTAAACATCCTGGCGGTAAAGGCAGTTTAATAACGACTGCACCTTGTTCATTGGGGGCGCATTGGTCGCCATTCATATCTAAAATACGTACGTCAAACCCAGGAGTCGCAACCGTTGAACTGCCTGCTTTTGTAGGTAGGTGCTCAATGCCGACAGGATTACAGGCTATCGCCCAACCAGTTTCGGTTTGCCACCAATGATCAAGTACAGGTAGGCCTGTTTTTTCTTTGAGCCAATCGTAGGTGGGGGGATCTAAGCGCTCGCCTGCTAAAAACAAGCGTTTCAGACTTGAAGTATCGTATTGTTTAAACCCATCGGCATTGGGGTCTTCTTTTTTTATCGCTCTAAAGGCTGTCGGTGCGCTAAATAAAGCCGTTACTTTATACTGTTCAACCACTCGCCAAAATGCACTGGCATCTGGGGTTCTAACCGGTTTACCTTCAAATAAAATAGTGGCGCAGCGGTACATAAGCGGGGCATACACTATGTACGAATGGCCTACAACCCAACCAATATCTGAAGCGGCCCAAAACACGTCACCAGGTTTCATTCCGTATACGGTTTCCATGCTGTAATGCATGGCCACGGCATGGCCGCCATTTTCACGAACAACCCCCTTGGGAGTACCCGTTGTGCCTGACGTGTATAAAATATAAAGCGGGTGATCGCCATTTACCGCAACGGGATCAACACCAGTAGCTGTTTGCATTGCAACAGCCCAGTCAATATCACGCTCAGGCATAAGTGGTGCAGTTACTTGCTCACGCTGATAAATAATACAATGTTCTACTTTATAAGAGGCTGATTCGAGGGCATTATCAAGTAACTCTTTGTATTCAATTACGGTATTCACTTCCACACCGCAAGAAGCACTGAGTACTAACTTAGGCTTGGCGTCATCAATACGTACCGCTAATTCATGCGCTGCAAACCCGCCAAAAACGACCGAATGAATAGCGCCGATGCGAGCGCAGGCTAACATACCAATTACGGCCTCGGGGATCATGGGCATATAAATAACCACGCGGTCGCCTTTTGTTACGCCTAAGGACTGCATTAACCCTGCGAATTTAGCGACTTCTTGTTGCAGTTCAAAGTAGCTGTAGCTGCGCGCGGTATTGGTTACGGGTGAGTCATAAATTAACGCTGTTTCATCGCCATGGCCGGCAATAACATGCTGATCTACCGCTAAAAAGCAGCTATTAAGTTGGCCGTCGGCATACCAGTGATATAAACCGTTTTCATCTTGTGTGTAAGCTGTTTCGGGAGCCTGGTACCAAGGGAGGCGTTTACTTTGCGATAACCAAAACGCTGCCGGGTTTTGTTTAAACTCGTTGTAATGTTGTTTGTATTCACCTGACATAAAGGCTCCTGAGCAAAATTTAATATAACTTTATTTAGGGTCTGTTGACCTTTGCAAATTAAAGCTTGAAAGATCAACAGATCTTAAAACTAAGCGCTTTTTATCAGGAGTGATATTCGACTATGGTCGGTTAAATAATGAACGGGTTGTGTGGTTTTTAGCTAACGCTATGGTTTATAACGAACTAACGACTAGTTTGATGGTTTAAATGAGGTAACATATAAAAATGATGAACTATTTAATGTGGTAATAATGAGTCAAGTTGTCAGAGTAGGCGTTGCAGTGATAGTAATGCATGATAATAAAATTTTACTCGGTGAGCGAATAGGCGCACATGGTGCAAATACCTGGGCAACCCCTGGGGGGCATTTAGAATTTGGTGAAACGGTTGAGCAATGTGCAGTGCGCGAAGTAGCAGAAGAGACAGGGCTTACTGTTACTAATATTCGTAAACTCGATTTTACCAACGATATTTTTAGCGCCGAGAACAAGCATTATATTACTTTATATGTGCAGGCAAAGTATGAAGGTGGCGAGCCTGTAAATAAAGAGCCTAACAAATGTTTACAGTGGCGTTGGTGCGATGTGAATGATTTGCCAACACCTTTGTTTTTATCGTTACGCCATTTTTTAAATGATGCTGATTTACTAAGTCAGTGAGTGCTTTTTTATATAGTCGCGTGGGCTGATGTTATACCAGCGTTTAAAAGCACGATTGAATGAGCTCTGATCGTTAAAACCCAACATAAATGCAATTGTGCTTAAAGGGTATTGATTAATATAAAGTGGTAAACGTCGTTTTCGTTCTGCTTCGAGTAGGGCTGCAAAGGTTTTATGCTCTTTTTTTAAACGACGTTGTAATGTTCTTTGGGTCATATTTAACACGCTTGCGGTGCGAATTAACGTACACTCTTGTAAATCATGTTTAGCCATTAAAATATGATTAATTTTTTCTGTTAATAATTGCTGACTTTTAAACTGGGATAGCCGTTGCTCTGACATTTGCTTAAGCACAGCGTTAATCTGGGAGTTATCGGTTTTAAAAGGCAGGGTTAAGTAACTACTTGGAAACTCTACTTGATTAAAGTTAGCGCCAGCTTTTACTGGGCAATTAAACCATCGCGCTAATTGTTGTAGCTCACTGTCTGAAAAACGTGCTGTAAAATAAACGCAACTAGGCGAAAGCTGAGGATTAAGTAGTTGGCGTATAACACTTACCCACGCGGTCATATTTCGTAATACGGCCTGTGGGCTGCACTGTGGGTCGGCTAACCAAGTTACCTTGCAAAGTGTTTGTTGCTGTTCAAACTCAGCACGCCCTATGTTGGCCACTAAACTGTCGTAGCTCAGTAATGCAGTAATGGCACTGGCTAGATTAGTACTCGATTCAATTAAATACCCAAGTACACCAAAATCAGCGGTACGTATTTGTTTTCCTAACTCAAACCCAAATAAGGAGTCGTTTAGCATTTGCTGTGCATAACTAAGCAGCGCATTATAGCTTTTTAAGCTAATACGTGGTGCTAATTGTTGTGTTTGCTTATTTGTATATTCATCAAACTCAATGGCAGTTAGTATCTCTTGGCTATCTAATCCTTTGCTTTGAAGATAATCCAAACAGCTAGAAAAGTAATGATCGGCTAAGGTTTTCATTTGTCGCCTAAAGCTAAAAAATAGTCATCTAATCGCAAGTTTGCCATGCAATATTTTTATATGCTAGAGATCTATAAAAATAATATGGGGCACACAATGATTGAGGTAAACGTTAAACATAGTGTGGCAGCAACGCCTGAACAATTACGCACCTTATTATTAGCGCATGCTGATTTGGGGCGCTTTTTTAATGCGCAGTTTAAAGTGTTAACACCGCAAGACTCGGGTGAAATAAGTGGCGGAAAAGGCACTATTAGACAAATAAAAATGCAAGGTACAACATTTAAAGAGCAAATAATAACGGCCGATAATAGCCACATTAGTTACCGTATTTTAGGGGATAAACTCGTTGCACAGCACCGTGGTGATATTTACTTAAAAGCCAATAATGCTCAGCCATCACTCACCGAGATCAGCTACCATATTCGTTGCATTGCGCCTTTGTGGTTACCCAATTTTATACTGGCTTTTTTTATAAAAAAAGATGTTAGCCAAGCACTTAAAAAAATAGCCCGCTATTTTAAGGAGCAAACGCCATGAGCATTGAAATTATTTTATTGGCACTGAGCCCTATTTTTTTGCTGTTTGTAGGGGTTGAGTTTATAAAATTTAGACGTTACTACGATATAAAAGACAGCTTAGCCAACGCGTTACTTGCTTTATTACATCAAGGAGCTGATGCCATTGCGTTATTATTATTAATGCCGTTTTTTTATTGGTTGTATCAGTTTCGGCTATTTGATATTGAATTGACGCTATTTACTGTATTAGGCGCTTTTTTACTGCAAGACTTTTTATACTATTGGTTTCATCGTGCATCACACCATATTCATTGGTTATGGGCCGCTCATGTAGTGCATCATAGTTCTACTAAAATGAACTTTACCACGGCATTTAGGCAAAGTTTAATGTATCCGCTGGCGGGAATGTGGCTATTTTGGTTGCCGATGATATTAATAGGCTTTGAGCCTGTAATTGTTTTTGCGGTGGTGGCACTTAATTTGGCTTATCAATTTTTTGTACACACGCAAGTGGTAAAAAAGCTCGGTTGGTTTGAAGCATTATTTAATACCCCATCGCATCATCGGGTGCACCACGCTATAAATAATGGCTACTTAGATAAAAACTTCGCTGGCGTTTTAATTATTTGGGATAAATTATTTGGCACTTATGTAGAAGAGGATGAAAACAAGCCCTGTAAATACGGCATTATTGGCCAACTAAACAGTAATAACCCAATCAAAATCACCTTTCATCAGTGGCAGTATTTATTTAAAAGTACCTACCAAGCTAAAGGGTTAAAAGCCAAGTTAAACGTGCTGTTTGGTTACCCAACAAGCTCCGTAAAACCCAGTGATTAAAAGTAATATTGAATGGCTAGTTTAGCCGACGTACTGCTTGTATACCATCGCTGGTTTTTTAGCTCTGTGCGTATAGATAAATTTCGTGACAAAGCGTAATTCCATTTTAATGTTAGATCAGCGTGATTATCTACGTCTGCATCGACAAGCCACATTATATTTGTTGTAAGGGCAAGCTTATGACTATTATTGATTTGCCAAATAACACCAGCTTCTGTGCCAAACCCCGTTGTTAACTTATCCGTTATATCGCCATTGTTAAACTCAACTTGTGCTAATAAATAGCCATGAAGGGTGTTTGGGTTGCCGATTGATTTTCCATAGCCACCTTTAGTAAACCAGCGGCCTTGTTGAAAGTCATTATTTGGCTGTCGATCAAAGCCCATTTTAAGGTTCCATGACCAGCTATCAAAAATCCGGTTATCGGGTGCAAGTGACATTGCATCTAATAGATAAAAATGTTCTAGCTGAGTGTTACCGTTATCTTTTATAGCGCCTTCAATATCAAAAAAGCTAATTTGAGCACCAGGAATAAACCCAGCAGAGGTGTCTAGTAAGTCATGGTATGCGAGGCGATATGCAAAACTTGTTAAATCACTTTGTTGATTATAATGGGTTCTTGCTAGCGTTATTTTAGAAGAACCATGACCTTGCTCTGGAGAGGCTGCAGGTCGATTTGGTTTGGTAAATGGCGAAGCTATTTTATATTTGCTACGCATGAGGAGTAACTTAGCAAGTCGTGGGGCAATTTCTTCACGGTTTAAATTTTTATCGTAAAACTCAAAATTTAACCACTCATAGGCCATTTCTAATATAGCGACCAATTGTGATTCGGAGTAGTTTCGGGTATTGAGTGATCCACCTTGCATAAGCGCTCTTGCATCACTAAGTTGCTCGTCAGTCATTTGAGTAGAATAATGATACAGTTTAGTACCAAACGCAGGACGATAATTAGGTGTTTGTAACAAGTTATTATTTCTAAGTACCGCAACGGTATCAGATGGAATGGCTTGTAAGTCAAATGAGGATGTTAAATTGAGATCGTTTTTTGCCAGTTGTAATAATGCGAGCAGCTGATAAGAGCAGTTTTCATCTATAAAAAAGTAATCAAAAGTGGCTAATTGTAGCTCCCATAGATGTAATAAAATAAGCTTAACTTGCTCCTCGGATAAATTAAGTTTGTATTCCCAAATATCACGAGATTCTAAATCATTATACTCGCGTACTTTTTTATAATACGGCATCAGTGAAAATTTGCCCGGATAGCTACCAATTAAGCCTTTTAATGCATACATTGCAGCATTATCAGAACCATCTGGCTCTGCTGCAAAATTAACGGCAAATGCGAGTAATTCTTTATGCCGAGTTTGATCCTTTGCATCAATACGTAACAAGGTATGGCCAAACATTGATGATGGACTATTCATAAATGCAGTTGGAAAGACTAAAGTAACGCCCTTAGGGTTTATAATTTTTTGCCAAGTTTGTAGATCTGGGCAATTAAGTTCTGGCCAGTTATTTTTTATTTTTGTTTTAAGCCACGTGTAACGTGCAGGAAATTGGCACCGAGTTTGTTGTGTTTGTTGAGGGAGGCTATTATCGCCATTAAATGCGTTAATAGTGGTGTTGAGCTCATCCCTTGGGCTTACCTTTCCTTTAGGGGATAAAAAAAACTTAACACTGTCTACTTCACTTTTCCAACCACCTAGCGTCGTCGGACGATAGTGACCCAGTTTAAGCCAGTATGGATCTGTTGCTAATGTATTAATTTCAATACTTTTAGCGTTTGAGTAAGCACTGAACAGTGCAATTAGTAAAACAAATAATATTTTTTTCATAATCACTAATAAAAGCCGCTAGAGATAAACCCCAGCGGCTTTATTTATACGTATAAAAACCGGCTAATTTAGCTGATTAAGAAAGAGTATAAGAAGCAAGTTTTGCATCACTTGCAATTACAGTGTTTAGGTTTTCTAAAACTGTTTGTGAAGTCACATTTTCAGAAGTGAATACTGAAGAATACTGTGCTTGAGCTAGCGCATTAAACGCTGCTTTATCTTGATCTGCAACGCCCCAAGCTTCAGCTAGAGTAGCTAAAGTTTCGCCTTCACCTTTTGACATATCACGAGCAAGTTGCTCCATGTTACCGTCGATGAATAAAGCAATTTTTTCTGAAGAGGTTACTGTACCAGTACCATCACAACCTAGAGTACCAAAAGTGATACCAAAAGTTTGGTTACCTGATGTACCGTTAGTTGTAGCGCCTAAAATTTTCACGCCTTTACCTTGCTGACCAGCAAATAACATTGAACCAAGACCACAACCAATATCTTGGTCAGCCATTGCATTTGAGAAAGGAAGTAAAGATAGAGCTGCTACTGCGATTAGTTTTTTCATGTTCATAAATCCGTATATGATTATTCTTTATTTAGGGCAAATAAAGTTCGCGGAGGATATTAACAGATATACGTAAAAAATAACAAGGCTAGATATGAAATTATTATAGCGTAGGCGGTTTAGGGTCATTAATAGTTTTATATTTATATTAGTTATTAAACGACAAAGAGCGAACGGATTACTCTTTATTAGAATGCTTTTATTTAGCGGTTGTGAGCGCAGCGCCAGTTGCAGAAATAATAGCAATTTTCCAGTAGTTGCTAATTAAAACGGTGAAACACATACTGGCAAAACTACGTGTATAAATAGATGCATAAGAATGTTTTTTATAATCTGCAGGATATGGAATGAACCAATGAGGCCAGTTAAAGCCGCAGACACAACAATAGATAATGCCAATGTTGTACGCGTTTACAAAAGCGATGAACTTCAAGGAGATGGATTTAGGCATAGCACACACATCATAAAGTATTAGTTTTAGATTTGGTGGTATGCAATTAATTACTAAAAGTAATGCTGTTAATGTTATATAAATTGCAGTTTATGTATAATGCAGCATATTTCATATGTTAAAAGTTATTAATAAAGGTAATTTATGTCCAACTGTTTGCACCTAGCAATTCCTGCCGGTGATCTCGAAAAAGCGAAAACATTTTATTGTGACGTACTTGGCTGTAAAACGGGCAATAGTGAAGCAGGGCGATGGGTAGACATTGATTTTTGGGGTAACGAGTTAACGCTTCATCAAAGTGTTGAGCGCTTACCAACGGTACGTCATGATGTTGATATGGGCGCGGTGGCAGTCCCTCACTTTGGCATTCACTTATCAGAAGATCAATTTCAAGCATTAAAAAAGCGTATTGCAGACGCAGGTCTTGAATATTTAGATAAGCCATACCGTCGTTTTGTTGGCAATGAATTTGAACAAGAGACGTTTTTTATTGAAGATCCAAACGGTAATGTATTAGAAATGAAAACAATGGTTAATCCACAGGTGTTATTTAAAAAGGATTAATATAGCTGAGTTAGCCATGTTTGCTAGCTCATACTTATCAAACTCACCTAGCATTAGCTAATAATTTTGTACTGCATGATTCGTTTTTAAGGGAGCTTTTAATGCGCCATCTTGTTGCCACGAAAAGCTCTTAAGTGCAGGGCGAGTAAAAGTGAATACACCACTTTTACTTAGTGTACATACTAATTCAAATTGGTTAACCCCTTTTACTAGTCTTATGTCTGATGCAACACCTTGTAATAAAGGGGTTGATACATTGTTTACAATAGCTGTTAAATAACAGTTATCTTCAGCGAAAGCTGCGCCGCTCAATAGCAGAGTAATAAAAGCCAATGGGCAAACTTACAGTAAAACCCTTGATTGGTCTGTTCGGCCAAAGAGTGTAAGTAAGCATTTAACACATGCCTATAATGGGGATGAGCTTACAACCGATTTAACTTGGCCTACGCAAAACATAGCGTGGATTGCTATGCCCAGTTTTGCAAATAACGATAAGCAAACTCATGATTACAATAACCTGTATAAAAAAGTGACTGATCAACGTTCTAAGTTACTCAGTGCAAAAACGGTGGTTTTAGATCTTCGTCACAACCAAGGTGGCTCGTCGTATTGGAGCTTAAAGCTTGCAAAAGCGTTGTGGGGTGAGCAAGTTGTTGAACAAAAAATGGATAACTACTCACAAAATAGCCGGGTTTGGTGGTGAGCGTCAAAAGATAATACTAACCATGTTAAATCATTAATTGAAGTGTTGAAAGATCAACCTAAAGCACAAAAAGAATTTAAAGAAATAGCTGCAGGTATGGCGCAGTCACTTGAAAACAATAAGCTATTTTACATCGAAGAGCCGCAAAGTAAATCAAACCAAAGCGAAATTACAGTGCCAGTAAGTGACTTTAAAACACAGGTTTTTGTTATTGTGCCGCCACAGTGTGCAAGTGCGTGTCTTGATGCCATTGATGTATTTAAGCAGTTTTCAAACACTCAGTTATTTGGCGCGCCAAGCAGTGCTGATTCATTGTATATGGATGTTCGACTCGCCGAGTTACCCTCAGGGTTAGGTAAAGTTATTATCCCTAATAAAGTGTATGTTGATAGAGCAAGAGCAAAGGGCGATTACTATAAGCCCGATATTGCCTATAACGCTATTGATTGGACAACCGATAAGCTATTAGAAAAAATTAAACAGCTATAAAAAAAGCCGCTCAGTGAGCGGCTGGACTGTTTAATTACTTAGGTTTATTAAAAGGTATAGCGTGCACCAACTGCGTAGCGTGGACCATACTGGCGAGCAAATAAGAACTGCTCTTCGTAACGGCCATAGCCTTGCTCGGTTTCATTATTGAGATTTATACCTTCAAAGAATACCGTCACATTCTCGTTAACGTCATAATTTACGCTCATATCCCACTGGCCATATGTTTTCGCATATTGTGGTGGTGCATCAGCAGAACCTTGTGCTTGGCCTACACCAATAAGGTATGAATCGCGCCATGCGTAAGTCAGTTTTACTGATAAGCCATCTTTTTCGTAAAACGCTTGGAAGTTAGCTGAATCACTTAAGCCCGTTAACGGAGCTTGTTGGTCTAAGCTGTCTGTATCAAATTCAACATCGCCGTCGACAAATGTAGCATTAACACCGACACCAAAGCCTGTTTCGCCAATTAAGTGTTGTACTGCCACTTCAAAACCATCGACTGATTTGCTATCGGTATTTTGTGGTTGGCTAATGTTCCAAGTAATAAGTGGATCGTTACTATTTGGTTCAATTTGACCATTGGCATTACCATCACCATTAGCAAGCATTTGTGCAAAAATGGCATCGGTTGTTGCTTGCTCACCACGTGCCTCAATATCACTCACAGCTTGTAAATAGCGCGGGCCATTTAAAATATCATATAAGCCTTCAATGGTGGTTGGGGTAATGGTGGTTTGAATAAAGTTATCAACGTCCTTTTTAAAGTAACCTACAGATGCATAACTGCCTTCTGCGTAGTAATACTCCAAAGATAAATCAAGATTTGTTGATTCAAACGGTAATAGCCCCGTGTTACCTTGACTACCTACGCGTGATCCCGGTTTTGGACTGCCTGTTAGTGAACGACCGCCAGCTAAATCGCCTAAAGGTGCACGCGACATTGTTTTGCCCCATGATACGCGAGCAACCACGTCATCAGTTAGGTCAACACTTAAGTCAATTGATGGCAGTAAAATATCATAACTGCCTTCTTGCACTAAGAAGTTATCATCGCCACCTGCTGAATATTGAGTGATCCACTCTGAAGCGCTGATCCAATTAACTTGTTGTTCAACACGCTGACGAACAGAGCTGGTTACATCGGTTTCTTCGTAGCGAAGACCTGCGTTTACTTTAACGTAGTAATTACTAACGTCAAACTCCCAACGTGATTGAACATAAATACTGTTGGTAATTTCCTCAACCGAGCTTTGACTGTCAATGCCATCAAGATAGGCATTAGGTGCATAAGCATCGCCGCCTGTTACATCAGCGGTTAAGTATGCCATTTGTCTTGCTACGGCTTCGTCAAAATCATAGCTGTAGTAATAGTTTGGTTGTAAATTGCTACCGCCACCGGCAAATTGATCTAATAATCCTGAGGTATCATGAAGTGTAAACATACCATCTGGGAAAATTTCAGTGTAAGAAGGATTAAAACCAGGGCCACCAACTAAGCCACTCCATGCCTCATAACCACCGGTGTTTTGCTCTGTGCGCGAACCACCAAACTTAACTTCAATTAAACCAATGTCAAAACTTTCATTTATCCAACTTGCATGTAGTTGAAGTTGTTCAATATTTGATTCCCCCGGTGAATGAATAAACTGACTAAAGTTTGAATCAATCTCACCTGGGCTTAATACATTCGTGCCGTTTTTCCAATTAACTTGCGTATGCGGAACTTCGCCAGTGCGGTAATCATAAATTTTATTAACAAGCTGATCAGAACCTAAAATAACTTGCCCATCACTACCTAGACCTTTGTCTGCGCCATTGTCGGTTTCGTTTTTAGAATCATGGTAGTCAAGCTCAATTTGCCATGTATCATTAATTTGCCAATCTAAATTTAAACCGATAGAACGAGCTTTTACTTCAGTGGTGTTTTTACTCGAGGTAAATGACGCATCGTTACCGCTAATATCGGCATAAATAGCGGTGCCATTTTCATCTAGCTCGTAACCGTTAATATTACTGCCAAAGTCGTTCCAAATACCCCAGCCGAGAGTTTTTGACCCTGTTGTAGCCTCACTTGCTGTGTAATCAAGGGTGGCCACAAAATTATCAGTGGGTGCAAATTGCAGTGTTACTTGCCCATTGGTACGCTCACGTTGTAAATCTTCAATAGCGTAGTTCATGTCTTTTGCAAAAAAGTGATTACCTACGCGATTACCGTCTGCATCAACTGGGCGAGCATCAATAAATTTATCTTCTGAAAGAGTCGGTAAATCTACATTAGCTTGCCAACCTTGAATATTAGCGCTTTGTTTTTGAAAGTCGCGCTGTTGATGCGAGAATGAAAAGCCAATACCAAACATTTCATCATTAAAGGTATTGCTGTAAATAGCTGATATTTCAGGTGTTACATCGCTACCAACTTCATTTGATGAGTCATGAATTGCTTTTGCTGTTGCTGAAAAGTGCTGCCCAGGTCTTTGCAGAGGGCGCGATGTTGAAATATTAACTGTCGCACCTAAACCACCGCTAGGCACATCAGCACGGGCAGTTTTAAATACTTCTAAGGCACTTACACCTTCTGAGGCGATGTTTTCAAGATTATACGAACGAGAGTTACCCGTTCCAGGCATTTGGCGACCGTTAAGTGTTACCAAATTAAATGAAGGGCCAAAACCACGGACTGTAATTTGGCTACCTTCGCCGTTTGCACGGCTCACCGATACACCCGTAATGCGTTGTAGTGATTCAGCTAAGTTGGTATCTGGGAATTTACCCATTTCTTCGGCAGAAATTGCATCGACTACTCCAGATGCATCGCGTTTCATGTCCATAGAGCGGATCAGTGAACCACGTATACCTTTAATTTGTATTACTTCGATTTCAGGTTCGGCAGTACTTTCTTGCGCAGCGTTAGCGAAGTTAAATGTGCTTGCAGCGATGATAAGTGACACAGAAGCCGCTATTTGGCTTTTTTTAAACTTATTTGTGTTCATAATTGCTCTGCTTTTTACTAAATTTTTTACGGTAAGTAGGTGCTTATACGCACCTACCATAAAGTGATTCTTAGTTATGGAATGCCAATGAATGCGTTATCTACACGATAAACAGCGCCTTCACCTGTGTCCCAAGTTGGATAAATCATCACCACATCTAATGCACTAACATCTAAACCTGCACCCGCTAAATCAGCAAGGGTAAAGGTATATGTTTGCCATTCACCAATAGTAGGTTCTACACCTTCGACGCTGTCAGTTAATGGAATTTCGACAGCAGAGCTACCGTTATCAGACTCAACTTTGAAACTCCAAACTGAATCAAGATTATTTGGTTTTGAGATCACCTTTAACTCAAACGCTATTACACCGTTTTCTAATATCGAAGTAGCATCGAAAGCTTCACCGCTTCCGCCTGCAGCTGTGCGGCTATTAAAGCCCATTACTGTTGCTGTTGCGCCAATAGTAAACTCAGCCGTTAAACCGTGTTCTTCATCATCCATTACTTCAACCGGTTTTGAACCACCACAACAATCCCACATTGGCCAATCTAGGTTTTGTTCATCACTGAAAAGATCGACTTTTGGTAAGTCACCTTCAATAGCTACATTGGTAATTAAGTACTCGGCACCGCCACCTGTTTGCCATGTAGGAAATACCATTAATACATCAATGGCACTTATATCGAGGCCTCTTTCTTGTAGTAAAGAAAGTGGGAATGTATAGGTTTGCCATTGGCCTGTAACCGGTGTTACGCCTTCATTACTATCGCTAAGTGGGACATCGCCGGTATTAGGACCGCCATCACCGGCTTCAGCCTTTAATAACCAAGTAGTTGAAGATGTTGGAGGAGTCACTACTTTCATATCAAATGATACACGACCATTTAAATCAAGCAGTAAAGAAGCATCAAATGGAGACGATGACCCTGCAAAGCCATCAGGGAAGTGACCGCCACGGGTTGAAAAACCTAATACTGTACCGTTATTATCGTTGATATTAAATTTAACCACGTCGCCTTTGTCAGCGTCGGTAATGGTTTCTGGTGTGGTTCCGCCACAACAATCCCAAGCGATCCAGTTTGCGTCTAAGCTACCATTAAAAATATCAAGGTTTTTTGCAACACCATCACTTGGTGGAGTAGGTACAGGCGCTTTACCTTCAACAAGTGCATCTTCTAAGTTGTCGTAACCTGGGCGCACTGTCTCACAGCCTTTACCTGTGTCAGTATTAGCTGCACATTGATAAACGCGTACGTAATCAATCTCAAAGCTTTGACCCTCTGCAAATGCTGCAGCGTCAACGCCTAAGTTATTTACGTTTTCCGGCCAATCACCGCCAACGGCATTATTTAAAATAAGGTAAAAGTCTTTATCAAAGGGGGCATTATCCCAATGTGTTGTAAGCTCGCCATTACCTTGTTCAAAGTATTCAGCAAACCAACCTTTATGTTTTAGGCCAACAGCTTCGTCTTTTGAGTTATAACGAACTTCAGAACGACGTTGTGTGGCATATAAGTAACCATCAACGTACCAACGAATTTCGCCCTCTTGCCATTCAATAGCGTAAGTATGAAAATCGTCAGCAGGGTTCATCCCCTCTGCAAATGTGTACGCTTTACCAGAGTTCGAGTTGTTAGGCCATTCACGACCATAGTGAAGTGTGCCATGAATATTTGCTTCAACGGTGCCATCTTCAGCAACTGTTTTTAAATTTACCGCTTCTAAAATATCAATTTCGCCAGAGCGCGGCCAAGTACCATATTCTTCATCGGTTGGCATCATCCAAAATGCAGGCCAGCTACCTTGCCCTGAAGGCAACTTTGCACGCATTTCAAAACGACCATAAGTAAAATCAGCGTTGTAGCGGGTGTTTAAACGTGCCGATGTATAAGGCTTTTCGGCACCTTCGTCGGCCGGTAAAGCAACTAAATTTAATATGCCATCTTTGATAAACGCATTTTGCTCGTTATCGGTGTAACATTGTTTTTCGTTGTTACCACCACCGGCACAACTTAATTCAAAATTCCATTTGTTAGAATCAATACTTGCGCCATCAAATTCGTCACTCCAAACCATTTGCCAATCAGAAACCGGCTTTTGTGGATCGACTTTTGTGAAGTCAGATTTTGTCTCAGCACTTCCACCACAGCCAAATAGCATGGTCATGGATATTGCCGCAACAAGGCGGCTTACTTTGGTTGTTGTCATGTTCATTAGTTGAACCCCAGTATCGACAAAAATTTAAAAGTACTTCGTTGTGGTTGTTATTGTGTCTACGAACGAAGTTGTAAGCGCTTACATTTATCAGTGTGTGTGTTGTAAGCGCTTACATAGAGTAAGCTAAGGTTGTAATTTGGTCAACAACAGACTGCTTATTTTTTTAACTTTAAGTTTACATTACCTGCTTTTTTAGTTTTAAACTGAAAAGTTATTTAATTTTTAAATAACTTCAGAATAGCAATATATTAATGGAGATAGGGTTTTAGTCTAATTATATCAGTGAGTTGTTATTTTTTAGTGCCATCAAAATATTAAAAGTGAATCCACATGCTAATTAACAATATTTTTCTGTTATCGCTAAAAGGTATCTAATAGTAGGCATTTATGTTTATTAATTGGTTTTCAAAGGTCAGCGTTGAGTAATCAAATCAGCTGTTAATAACTTTAACCGCTGATCTGCCTAAATATTACTCTAGTGGCTTTGAGCCTGCTTCTAAGGCTTTTAACAATACAGCTTTAAAGCGCTTAAAATCTTCAATATGGGGTAAATGACCTAAATCAGCCAGTTCAAATAGTTGGCTGTGAGGAATTAATACCGCGGCTGATTTACCTAATTGATCGTAGCGGCCAAGTTCATAATCTACCCCTTGTTTTTTCCAGTTACGGCCAGGCCCTGTTCTGTCTCTTGTACCTATAATTAGTGAAACAGGCATGGTGAAGTTTTTAAACTCGGTGATAACGGGTTGAGTAAAAATCATGTCGTATGTTTTTGCGTTAACCCACGCTACTAGCTCTTTATCTGGGCCTTGAATTTGCCCGGTGATAAAATTCGTCAGAGCGGCAAATTGGTTATTCCATTTTCCGTCGTAGTAATTTTTTTGCTGGTATGCTTTTACCCCGGCAGGTGTTTTAGCTAACTCATTTTTATAAAAAAAGTTAGTGTCTTTATAATCAACATATTGCAGGTAATTTTCAAGGCCAATAGGGTTGAGTAAAATTAATTGTTGGGTTGTTTGTGGATACATAAGCGCAAAGCGACTTGCCAGCATACCGCCCATAGAATGACCCAATACAATTGATTTATTTATATTAAGTTGGCTCATTAAAGCATGGGTGTGACTAGCTAAGGCTGCAAAAGAGAATTGATAATCTCGTGGTTTAGATGATTTTCCAAAACCAATTTGGTCAGGTATCAGCACGCCATAACCGAGTTTTTGTAGCAATAGTGCAGTTTCAGTCCAGTAATGAGCGTTAAAGTTTTTACCGTGCATTAAAGTCACAACGGGTTTACCAGCCTTTGCTGGTAAGTAAATATACGCCATTTTTAACGACAGCCCTTGTGAGTCAAGGTTAAAATAGTTAACGTCAAAATCGTAATTATAGTTGCTTAATAATGCGTCATAACTCAGTGGTTGCGGCGTTTGTGCATTTGCAACACCGAAGACAAAGCATAAACTTAATAGCCATATTCTATACATAAGATCCCTCAATGATTTAAATTAAATCTTTCAGAACATATCTTTACATACTAAGCGAATAAACTCTAAAATTTAATTCTATAAGTTAAGGCTTCCTTTGCTTATGCATCGGGAACCCTTATTGAGTATACGCTTTAATCTGCTTCGGCCACGGATCTGTGTTGGGTGATGAAGTATAAAAGGCACGGTTAAATCGTAATAATAAAAAGCCCAGCATTATTGCTGGGCTTTATTTTTATAGCTTTTTATTCTAGAAACTGTAACTCATTGATACCCACAAGCTGCGTGCTTTTTGGGTGGTATTGTAATCAGATGTACATTCGTACTCTTCCTCTGAGGTTGCTAATAAGCAAGTACGGCTTGATAAGTCGTCATCTAACAGATTATTAATACGGGCATTTAATGCTAGGCTATCATTAATTTTATAACTTGCTGCTAAATGATATAAATCATAGGCTTTGTAGTAGAGCTTTTGTGTTTCAGGGCCCTGTGGACCAGACACATTTGCCGTACCACGGTAACGATCGCTGCGGATTTCAGAAATAAGTGAAATACTCAAATCATCCAATGGTTGCCATGCAAGCGTTAAGTTATACATATTTTTAGGTGTATTAACTAAAGGTAGTCCTTCATCACGGCCACTTTTCACTTCACTATCGGTGTAAGTAAAGTTACCACGTAGTGACAACTGTTCAATAATCTGCCAATTAGCAGCAATTTCAACACCACGAGTAGCTGATTTATCTACGTTAGCAGCTTGCGTAAAGGTGGTGCTACCGATGCCTGCCCAACCTGCGCCAATTTCAACACAAGGTTCATCAGCTATGGCCACTTCACAGTTTGGTAAGTTATCTTGGTTAATGATTTTGTCTTTAAAATTATTGTAAAACACCGTTACGTTACCACTAAAACTATCACTGCCATTAAAGTAAGCAGCCATTTCGTAGTTTACACTGGTTTCAGGTTGTAAGTCTGGCGTGCCAACAAAAGGTTTAGTACCTTGGCCACCAAAACCTGTAATACCAGAGAATAGTTGGTTTGGCTCTGGGGTTTTATATCCTGTGCTGATACCACCTTTGAAAGTCCATTCATCAGCAGGAGAGTAGGCTAAATAAGCGCGAGGACTAACTTGTGAGCCAAAGATATTATGATGATCATAACGAGCGCCGAAAGTTGCAGTTAGATTTGTGGTAATTTCCCAGTTATCTTCAGCAAATACAGCTGTTTGACGATGATCTTGAGTCGTACCTTCACGGAAGCCATCCCCGTACATACCAAATACACCATCTTCCATTTCGGCATCAAAATATTGTGCGCCTACTACAAAATAGTGGTTATCTATATTTGATTCAAACTTAGTATCAATAATTAAGTTATCAAGTTTTAGTGTACGCATTGGGCGTGGTAAAAAAGTCTCATCAAGTTGAGCGTAAATTGCATCCGTTAGTTCTGGCTTGTCGATGCCTTGATCCTGTACTGCTTGGTCCCAAATGGCCTGCACACCTAAACGCTCTTGTACATTAAGAGGTAATGAGCGACCAAAGTTTTCACTGCTGCTTTGGGTAATGCTGCTGGTAAGCGTACCAACATCGTATCGACCAACATGTGCAAATACAAATTGCTCACGTTCAACACGTTGATATGGAGTATAACCAACGCGTGGCTGTACAATGCCTTTGCTAACACGCCATAAACTGACTGGGCTATCTAACGTACCCGTTTGACCTTCGGTGTTATCGTAACGCTGTTTGGCTATGTCGTACTCAAAGGTAATTTCATTCTGATTATTGATCAGGTAGTTTATTGTTGCGCCGGCATTCCAGTTACGTGCTGCAACGATTTTTTTATCGCCAAAGCTACCATCATCAACCCACATGCTGCCATCTGGAAGTGGTAAACTTTCGCTGTAAGTTGGCTCACTTTCTTGACGGTCATAAAAACTACCACGGATCCCGTAAGTTAATCCCTCAACGCCGCTTGGGCCGGTCAAATATATATCGACTTTATTATCGTTACCGTATTGATCGTCTTGTTGGATATTACTGCTTACCGTGACGCTACCATGGGTGCTATCAAGATTTTTACGAGTGATAATATTGATTACACCACCGATTGCATCAGCGCCATATAAAGTGGACATTGGGCCACGAACGACTTCAATTCGCTCGATAGCCTCAAGTGGCGGCATATACATAAATTGGCTGTTACCAAAGTTGTTTGGGCCTATATTACCTACATCACTTTGACGGCGGCCATCAATAAGCACTAGAGTATAGCTTGCGGGTAAACCACGCATGGTAATACTAATATTACCGTTTTTATCTTGTCCGGCACCAACATCGATACCTTCGATATCACGAAGCGCATCAGCAAGGCTAGTAAATGGCTTATTTTGTAGATCTTCGCGAGAGACAACCGAGACACTTGCAGGTGCATCTATTAATTTTTGCTCATAACCAGAAGCGGTGACAACCATCACTTCCATATTTTCAGCTGTGTCATCATCAGCAATAAGTGTTGTTGATGTTAATAATGCACTGATCAGTGAGGCCAGATAAAGCGGGCGGGATTTCATTGTACTTCCTTCATGACAAGAATAAAGATTATTAATCTAATAAGCAACCAAGGTAGGTATGATAACAATTATCAGTTGTATGTTCAATTGCGAAATATTTACATTCAATGAATGATTTTCATATTAAATAAAGGTGGGGATGGAGCATGAGCATTAAAAAACCCAGCGTTTGATGCCGGGCTTAGTTAATTTAAGAGTGTTTGCTTAGCCAAGTATTGACCGTGTTAGAGGTGCCTAATAAATGCAAATGGTATAGAGTTGTTGCTATTTAGAGAGCTTTATAAATTAAAGCGGGCACATATAGCAGTTAACTCATCGCATTATTATACTTTTCGGCTAGACTTTCTTTTTGACTTTCGGTTAGCGCTTTACCGGCTAGTTGAAATACTTCATGCTCTTCTTCAGCCAGATGATGATGTACAAGATGATGTAATTTTTTAGCGGTCACAAGCCACACTGGTGAGCTCATATCAGTTTCTTCAAGTTGCTCAATCAATTCATCAAGTTCATGATGCTCTGCAATACTATGACGGGCTTTTTCATGGGTTAAATCATCAAACATCAAAGGATTATAGAAATAACGCTCTTCAAATTTAGCATGTTCTACTAACTCATGTTTTAAATTATCCATAAGAGACTGTCTATTCGGTGACTCCCCCTGGGTTTTTATCAGCGCATCGACAAGCGAACGTTGTTTGTCGTGATCATTACGAAGTGCTTCAAAAATATTCATGGGTTTTCCTTGCTTTACTCATTAATTACAATGAATATTGCAAGACAGAAGCCAACTTTTAAGTTGTTGTAATATATTGATTTAATTTTTTATATTTGAGCTTGTTAAGGTGTTTTCTTGTAAAAATTACCGAGTTAGGTCTTTATATTACATCCATATTCATTGTTATTTAAAAGCAAAAAGGCCAACACGAATGTTGGCCTAAAAGCGTATTTAACACAAAATAATAGGATTATTTATTGGCGTCTTTTACCGCTTTTAACTTGCCTGCATGGTCAATCTCGAATGCTGGCATGTCTTTTTTGCCGTCAATTAAATAGTTATCCATCCAACGCATTAAACGTAAACTGTAATCATATTGCGCGGCTACTTTACGGTTACCATGACCTTCGCCAGGATAGTATACAAGGCGTACATCTTTGCCTTGTACTTTCATATAACGGTACAGTTCCATTGATTGTGCAGGGTGTACGCGAGGATCATCTTTACCATGCATGATCAGTAATGGTGTTTTAGACTGGCCTGCCCAGTAAATAGGGCTGCGCTCTAAATACCACTGCCATTTATCCCATGGGTATGAACGTGCATGCACAAGATTCATTTCGTTAGAAATATCAGTAGTTCCAAATTTAGATAGTTGGTTGGTAACACCTACAAACATCACGCTCGCAGCAAAGTGTTCAGTCAATTTTGTTGCGGCCCATGCTGATGCATAACCACCATAAGAGCCACCCGTAATACCAACACGTTTAGTATCAACTAAGCCCATTTCAACAAGATGCTGTTTAAAGTCAATTAAATCGTCAAACTCTTTACCTGCATAGTCGTTTTGACCAAGCTTTGAATAATCAACGCCTTTACCTGTAGAGCCACGGTAATTTGGGTAAAATACTGCATAACCACGTGCTGCTCCCATTTGACCTGGACGCGAGTAGTTTGTTACCCAACCGTCTTTGTCATGGCTTTCAGGGCCACCGTGCACTGACATGATCAATGGATAGCGCGTGCCTTTTTCATAATCTAATGGGTAGACTAATACGCCATCAATCTCAACACCGTCGCGAGCCTTAAGTGAAATAGTTTCTTGCTTAGCAAAACGTTTGTCATTCAACCAGTTGTTTGAATCCGTTAAACGTTGTGCTTTAGAACCACGAATAATGAATACTTCATTTGGGTGCTTTGCAGTGTTTGCACGTAGCGCTAAGGTTTTATCTGAATCAGAAATACTCAGATTTGATGCAATAAATTGGCCTTCATTAATAATTTTTTTGTATTTATTAGAGCCGGTTTTAATGCCCGCGACAAAACTTTGCGTACCTACATTGGCAATAAAATTAAGCGTGTTGCGTTTATGTGACCATTCAAAATCAACGATATGACCCATGAAATTAGGTAACCAATCACTTACTTCACCTGTTTTTGTGTCAGCTAAAAATAAACGACCAGCGGCTGGATCATGCTTATCTTCGGCACCTAGAATTGCGATGTAACGACCATCATGAGACAGTTCAGCACCGTCTAATTTACCTTCAGTAGCAAACGACATCGTCACTTGATTAGTCGCAATATCAAATAAGTGCCATTGTGATTTAGTGTATTTGTCGTCAATTAGCGCTGTAGGCTGGGTTTTTACTAATAACTTATCGCCTTTTGCGGCCCAGTTTACATCACTTACATAGTTTGCAACGTTAAGCGCTGTTGGTGTAAGAGGTTTATCTGTTTTGGCTAAATCGACAATAAATAGTTGTTTATCTTTTAAGCCTAGCTCGTACACCTCAGCCATAAAGCCTAATTTTTTCAGCTCTTTTTCAGATTTATCAGCCGCTGGCATAGCTAAAATAGCGAGTTGTTTGTTATTCGGGCTTAACTGATAGCTAGAAATTGATGTGTCTTTAAGCGATAGTACTTTTTGCGCTTGACCACCATCCACTGGAATTTGATATAACGCGGTAAACTTGTCGTCTTTAAGTTTTGCTAAAAAGTAGATCGTTTTGCTATCGTTTGACCATTGAATACTCTTGATACTTACAGAGCCGGTAATGAAAGGACGCTCGACACCTTCATCATCGACGACATAGAGTTCGCTATAATTGGCACCATTCTCGTCGACGTATAATTCACGTGGCACTGAGCGGGTAAATGCAACATTGTCACCATTTGGACTAATGCTGGTTTGAATAACTGACTGAATTTTAGGGATATCTTCTACAGTAAGCGATGTGGCTGCAAATGCCAGTGAGCTTGAGAGTCCAAGAGCCAGTGCTAGGCTAGTTTTTATCATGAATTTTCCTTCGCATGTTTTAATTATCGAAGGATTATAACAAGGTGTACCTTAAATGCTAAAATATGCGATTAATACGCACAAGTAGGCGTTTAATGAAGAGATTAAAGTGATAAGGTTTAAGCGCGATAGTAACTACCGCACTTAATTGCTTTATAAACTCTTTTTCGGTGGGAGTGCAACGTTGGCAAAGATTAATCCAGCCACCAATGACATAAATATTAGGAAGGTTTGTTGGCCGATGTGCTCCGCATACACAAAGTCTTGCCCTTCAATTAATGAGTTTAGACCTATGTAAGTTTTGCTACCTGGAACTAATACAATCAAGCCTTGCATGGCAACAATTGAGGCAGGAGCGTTTGCTACGCGGTTAAATAGGTTACTAAATACACCCACCGCAAATGCACCTACAAATGTTCCTAAGGTGTAATCTAAATACATCGCAGAGCCAATACTGCTGCCATAAGCGATAAAGCCAGAGGCGATAGACCATGTAGCATGTTTTAGTTTGGTTCTAAAAATAACGATTAAGCTGCTACAGAGTAAAAAGATTGCCAACCAAGCCGTCCATTTAGGTAAAGGGTCAGGTTGTACGAAATCGGCTTGGCCGAATAGTGCAAAACCAATCGCAATGCCGATGAAGGCACCAAAATACAGTTTAAACAACAGCATAAAAGCATCCATCACACGCGCTGTACCAGAAACTAAATGCCGCGCTGCAAGTTCTGCTAGGCCCAGTGCTAATGCAAGCCCGGGTATAAACACAATAATCGCAGACAATACCACTAAACGAATATTAATCCCGACGTCTAAATGCACGCTTACAGCGCAGGCCAAAATAGCCGAGACTATCGCCACTAATGGCTCTAACATATGGCCCACGCGTTTTGAACGCGCTGACCACAGTACAAATAAGTAAACGACAGAGGTAAGTAGCGCTGACCAAAATACGTCATTCCAGCTGGTGCCCATCAGCATTGCAAATGCGCCGCCTGAGGTGGCAAAGGCAACCCCTGTGGTAAAGCGATTATACGGATTTGGCATAATAAAAATGGCGTCGAGTTGAACGTCAACTTCTTGTAGCGTGAGTTCGCCATTGAGCATTTTATTAACCAGATCATCGGTATCGGCTAACGACCCTAAATCGTGATCGCCAGGATCAACACGGGCAACGTGAGTATATTCATCTTCATGGCCATCGGTCCAAATTACAAAAGTAACGGAAGTGGGTGACATGACAAATGAAGATTTAAGATCAAGGTAAGTAGCCACTTCCATTAAGTGAGCTTCGAGTCGATAAGCTGGGGTGCCATACTTATGAAGCATCTTACCCAGTTTAACGATAAATTTGCGCTTTTCTGTGAACGTTGCGGTTTTCAAATTTGTATTGAGCCAAAATTTAAATTATTCAGTTAAAAAATATAGACAATACATCTAAATTTGCCTAGCTAGTTTGGCGGGAATTTTAAACACTAATCACCGCCTGTCTAGTTTTTTTTATTTGTTTTTAGCCTCAATCCACTGCGCCATATATTGAGTGCTACGCATTGTGTGGTGTTTGAGCATTTGGCCTGTAAAATTTGCTTCGCGGTGAGCTTGTAATTTCTCTTTAATCAATTGAATTTTAATGATTAAATTATTAGATAAAAGCTGTTTGTCGTAGTGCGTTTTTAATATCGTATTACCGGCTGTTTGTGCCTGCGTAAATAAACTTTTATTTTGATACAGAGCCACAGCGGCATCGGCAAATTGCTGCGGCTCATTTTCAACCACACCACTCCAAGGTAAATCATGGTGCATACCCTCACTACCAATTGTCGTTGTAACACTGGGTGTTTGCATGATCATCGCCTCTAACAGCTTTCCTTTAATGCCAGCACCAAAACGAAGTGGTGAGATGCACACACGCGCACTTTCCATTACTTGATAGGCATCATGCGCCCAACCTTTTATTAAAAAGCCAGTTTTGGGGTTATTAAGCGCGGTGGCCTTTGGCGGTGGGTAAGAGCCATAAATATGTAACTCAGCCTGGGGTAGTTGTTTACGAATGAGCGGCCAGATTTGTTGTAAATAGAGTACGGCATCCCAGTTTGGGGCGTGGCGAAAATTACCTATGGTCATAAAGTGTTGGCGTTGCTCAAACGATTTAGTTTGCTCAGGGAGTGAGCTTAAATCGACCATAAAAGGCAGATGATGCAATAAGTTACTGTCGACTTTAAATACATCAGCAAGTAATTGCATTTCAAAACTTGAGATAATTAAACTTAAATCACAGCGTAAAATAGCGGCTATTTCTCGTTTGGCGAGGTCAGAGTGTAAATCACTATGGTTAAATGCTCGGTTGCCTTTATGCGCTTCATGGCGGGCATTGCGTAAGCATTGTAAATCTTCAGTATCAAGGATTTTTACTGCGTTAGGGCAATGTTTATCTACTCGCCAGCCAAATTGTTCTTCCATCATAAAACGGTCAAACATGACGATATCAGGGGCGTAGTTGATAACATATTCATCAAAACTTGCACAATTAAGGGCAATAGTTGCGCTGCTGATCCCGTAGTCATCCAGATTAACCATATGCTCGGTTTTCTGAGCGGGACTGGCAAATTCAACCGCCCAATTTTCATTTTTAAACGCTTTTAATAGCGACATCATATGAGTGCCGGCCGCTGATGAATTTGGTTCTGGCCATACATAGCCAATTACTAAGACTTTTTTCATTGACTTGAATCTCTTACTTGCAGATGAACATCGACTAAGGTACGCACCGCAGGAGTGCCTTGATTAAGTAATTCTTGCAGTACTTGGCAAGTATGCTTACCAATATCGTCCGCATTGATGGTGACACTGCTTAACGAGGGAGACATTAAACATGAATCAGCTAAATCATCAAAACCGACTACTTTTATATCCTTACCGGGTATCAAACCATGTTGGCGAATGGCTTCTATGACACCGTATGCAATAACATCATTAAAACAAATAATCGCTTTAGTCGCAGGGTATTGCGCATACAACGTAGCAAAGGCATCGCGCCCGCCTTGACGGTTCGTGGCGGCGGTGATCGTTGGTTTGTGTTGATGGATATTAAACTGCTTTAAGGCACTGTGAAAACCACTTAAACGTTCATGATGATCAGAAATATCATCAGTTCCACCTATAAAAGCGATATCCTCAATACCTTGTTGTAAAATATGGCTAGTGGCTAGATGAGTGCCTTTTTTATTGTCCGGCAATATTGTCGGGGCGGCACAAAAAGCCACTTCGCGCATAATGTGAATGACCGGGAAACCACTATTGATAAGTTCATCAACCCACTGCTGGGTAGTTCCCGGGGCAGGACACATGATAAATGCGGCAACATTATATTCTTTGAGTGTTTTAACAACTTGTGTTTGGCGCTCAACATTTTCGGCGGTGTTCACTAACATCGGCAGCATACCAAGGGCATGAATATGGTTTTCAAGTCCTACCGCTATTTGCGCAGAGTAAGGGTTAGTTAAGTCATTAATAACTAACGCCACTAAGTTAGAGCGGCGACTTCTCAGTGCTGCCGCATCTCTATTATATACATAGCCAAGCTTATCAATGGCATGCAATACTTTTTCTTTGCTTTTATCACTGACTTTGTCACTGTTTGTAAGCACTAACGACACCGTTGACTTAGAAACTTGAGCTTCTCTGGCAACGTCAAAAATAGTTATTTTATCGGTTTTTGTTTTCATTTTAATGTATGCGTCAGCAATTGCTTGAACGAAGGCGCCAGTTTAACGTAGTTTCAGCTAATAAGTCATCTATCGGCGTTATTGAAGCTAGAATCGCAAAAACTTTATGAATGTTGCAAAACATGTTTAGATACAGCTATTAATAATAAAAAATCAAGGATACACCATGAAAGGCATCAGGCTGTTATTAGCGTTAGTGCTGAGCGTAAGTGTTTCAGGCTCGGTACTTGCTGCACAAGGCTATCAAACCCCTTCAAGTGATTTAGCCGCGCTGGTTGATGCTAAATTAGCACCGAGTAGCTACCTATCGGCTGATGGTCAATGGTTAGCGCTGTTTGAGCGTAAACGTGTTGAAACATTAGATGATTTAGCAAAAGAAGAATTGAAATTGGCGGGTATAAAGTTAAACCCGGCAAACTTTTCACGCTCACGTCCTCGCACTAAATTTAGTGCGTTACAAGTTAAACATATTGCGACTGGGGCTGTGATTACCGTTAATAATTTACCTCAAGGGGTGATCCGCTCACCTAAATGGTCAAGTAATAGCGAATATTTAGCGTTTATTGTTGAGCAACCAACTCAGGCGCAATTGTGGGTGTATAACGCCGAAACTAAACAAGCACGTCAGTTGTCAACAGTGGCTCTTAATTCAGTGCTAACAGCTACCCCTTATCAATGGTTACCAGATAGCACGGCAATTGTTGCTAACCAAGCGGTTAACCTTGGCAAGCCAAAATTAGTTAGTGATGCAAATAGCGTTGTGCCGGTTATTCAGCAAAGTAGCGGTCAAAAAGCGCCAGCACGGACTTACCAAAATTTATTAACCAGCCCGTTTGATGAGTTGCAGTTTAAGTTTTACGGCCAAGGTCAATTAACTTATATTCCCCTGAGCGGTGTTGCGTTATCGATTGGCAAACCAGCATTATTTAAATCATTTTCGATCTCGCCTGATTCAACCAATATTTTAGTCGCCACTATCGACGAACCATTTTCGTATCAAGTACCCTATAGCCGCTTTGCGACAACGTGGCAGGTGCTTGGCATGCGTGGTTATACGTTAGCGCAATTGTCTAAACAGCCACTGGCCGACAACATTCCACAAGGTTATGACAGTGTGCGAACGGGTCGTCGTGATTTTCAGTGGCGTGATGACCAAGGTGCTGAGATCATTTGGGCGCAGGCGCAAGATGGCGGCGATATGAAAACCGATGTGCCGTATCATGATCATCTATATAGTTTACGCTCACCTTTTAAACGTGAACCAAAACTATTTGCTAAACTAGAACGACGTTTTTCAGGTATTGAGTGGGCGAATGAAAACGTTGCGTTTTTAACCGAGTGGCGTTTTAGTGATCGCCAGTTACGTACCTATGTGATCCAACCACGCGATGCGGATAATAACCGCGTATTGTTTTCACAGCGCAGCTATAACGATGCTTATAAAGATCCGGGCGACGCTATTTATGAGCGAAATGATCTTGGTGTAAACGTTATTAAAGTGGTTGGTGGACGTTATATATTTTTGCGCGGTGATGGTGCGTCAGAGCAAGGGAATGTGCCATTTTTAGATCAGTACGACATTAAGACCAATACAACCAAGCGTTTATGGCAATCAAAAGCGCCATATTACGAGCGAGTTCGTGCCATGCTTGATGATGAAGGTGAGCGATTAATTACTATTCGTGAATCTAAGGCCGAACAACCTAACTTCTTTATTCGCGATTTAGATGCCGACACTCTGACTCAGCTCACTACCTTTGAGCATCCATACCCGGCGTTTAAAGGGGTGACTAAAGAACTTGTGCGTTACCAACGTGATGACGGTGTTGAACTCTCTGGTACGCTATATTTACCTCCAGGTTACGATAAAACGCAAGGTCCATTACCTGTATTAATGTGGGCATACCCACTGGAATATAAAGATAAAGCAGTTGCATCGCAAGTACGTCAATCGCCGTACGAATTTACCTACATAGGTTATTGGGGGCCAATGCCTTACCTCGCAAAAGGTATTGCTGTTTTTGATGATCCGAAGATGCCAATCGTCGGTGTTGATGGTAAAGAGCCAAATGATTTATTTAGAAAGCAGTTAGTTGCAAGTGCCAAAGCTGCGGTAGATGTGCTGGTCGAAAAAGGCATTGCAGATAAAGATAAAATCGCCATTGCAGGCCACTCATATGGCGCCTTTATGGTAGCAAACTTATTAGCCCACAGTGATTTATTCAAAACTGGTATTGCCCGCAGTGGTGCCTATAATAGGACCTTGACACCGTTTGGGTTTCAAGGAGAAGAACGTGATTTTTGGCAAGCACAGGATGTATACGCCAATATGTCACCGTTTTTTCATGCTGAAAAAATTAACGAGCCGATGTTAATGATCCACGGCCAAGAAGACCCGAATTCTGGCACCTTCCCGATGCAAAGCGAGCGTATGTACGCTGCGCTCAAAGGCTTAGGGAAAGAAGCGCGTTTAGTGATGTTACCTTATGAAGCTCACGGCTACCGTGCTCGCAAGAGTTTACTGCATGTGCTTTGGGAGCAAGAGCAATGGCTGGATAAGTACTTGTTAAGTGACGAAGCTCCTGCACGCGATGTTCAAGCAAATACTGAGCCTTCTTTAACAGAATAAATTCAAAGCGCGGTTTATGCCGCGCTTGTTAATTTAATTATATGGGGATGAAGACCCACCCTTAATCTCACGGCACCTTCCCGATGCAAAGCGAGCG
>NZ_JACJDT010000069.1:0-13409 GCF_014163675.1 Pseudoalteromonas sp. SR44-5 | reverse complement strand
GCTTACCGCTTACCGCTTACCGCTTACCGCTTACCGCTTTTTTTAACTTTTTCTGCGCGCGCTTTTGTTCTGCTTTCTTAACGTGTTTGCTGATCCACTTGGTCATTTTTACCATTAATGCTGGCGGGAAGTCATGGCCCATACCGTTTACTATCTTTAATTTAGCCTTCCTGATTTGGGCTGCGGTTTGCTTTCCAGCGGCTATTGGCATGACAGGGTCTAAACTGCCATGTATGACGAGGGTTGGGGCTTTTATTTTCGGCATTAAATGTTGCCGGCAATCACTGGCAGTAATAGCGGCAAGTTGTCGGTTAAAGCCTTGCGGGTTGTGTGCTCTATCCACTCCTAGGGTAGCTTGTTTACGCAAAGCTAGTTCATCTTGTGGATAGGCTGGGCTGCCAATTAATTGATTTAGCCTTATATTATAATGTATAGCACCATCACGACTGGCTTGGGCGCGACGATGTTTTGCAAGCTGTAAAAATAGCTTTAAATTAGACGCCGATAGCTTAGGTTTACTCGAACTTGACATAATTGAGGTTAAGCTCAAGACCTTTTTTTTATATTTAGCTGCGATAATTTGCGCAATCATGCCGCCCATAGATGCACCGACTAAATGCGCTTTTTTGATTTTTAATTCGGCCATTAATTCTAATACATCATTTGCCATATCATCTAAGGTGTATGGGATGCGGGATTTAATAGGTAACCGTTTATTTAGCCATATTTTGAATAGGTTAGGGCTACCAAATTGTTCAAGTTGGCTTGAAAGACCAGTATCGCGGTTATCAAAACGAATGACTCTAAACCCTTTAGCTACTAAGCCTAAATATAATTCATCAGGCCATACTGTTAGCTGCGCTCCAAGGCCCATAATCATAATGATGACAGGCGCTGATTTCTTTCCTTTATCTTGATAGCTAATTGTAATGCCACTTTTAATTTTAATCGTGCGCATATTACGTTATGTCGATAGCTTATTTAGCGACTTATGCAAAACAGTATAGTTAAAACTCAGTAATCCTTCATGAGTAGAAATATGAATTTTTTATATCAGAATGAGAGCCGTTTTTTAATACGTTTAACCTTCAGCATGTTTTCGCAGTTCTGCTAGCATGCTTTCATTGCCAATCATTTCATCAAGTACAGAGCGGACATTATCATCACTAGTGTGCTGGTAAAGTGATAAAATATGCTGGGCAATTTGTTGGCTATTGCCATCTTCTGAGCTTTGCGATTGATAGTATTGCGATATCAAGCCTTGCCCCGCTAAACGGCGAATATAATCGTTAGACTCATGCTGCAGTAGTGAAGTAAAGCGCTCAGTCAGGCGTTGATCGAGTACGGGTGCTTGAGTTATGACTTCAATGGCTTGGATTTTGAATTTCTCATCATCACTATTAGCGGCCAGCTCTAAAATATTATCGACTACCGCAAAGTCATACTCAGGTATTTTTGATTTATTCAAAATATACATATTCATTTGTAGTTGAGTTAGGGCTGCGAGTCTATCGATGTCTGTGGCATTTGGGTCGAGTATTTGCTCTCGTAATTGTGTGGTTATTTTTTTCGCATAGTCAGAGTCTGACTTTATGCGTAGTTCATAGTCTTGTGGTAAGTCGGCATAAAAACCGTAAAGTGGGTTGCTTTCACGCATTTCATCTATTTCTTGCTGTTCTTTTTCCGTCAGTACAGCAAGCACTAACTCCTTAAAGTCATCGTTATTATATTCTTGATCTATAGAAGTATTTTTTATTTTCAGGCTAGTCACTTGTCGCTGTAAAGATATTATTTTGTTATGCAATTGGGTAACTGAAAGTTCGTTGCCGTCATTATTCAGTGGCATATTAGTAACAATGATCGATGACTGTTCAGTGCTACTTTTGTCGTTAGGTAAACTCACTGATTTGAAAAATGTACCGTAACACGAGATCACAAGTGCGGCTGAGGCAAGCGCTATTGCGACTGATCCTTTACTAATAGGCATGTGGTGGAGGCTCCATATTTGAAAAGGCGTAATTTACCGCTTTTGGGGCTATAAGTCTGTTAAAAGATGTAGAAAGTTAAGTGTGCTTCAGCGTATTATAATTTATTCGCTAAGTATGATTGATAACGAAGATTAATTTTATTTTTAATTAAGCAAGGAGACTCTTCTCTTTGCAAACATCATGTTGTTTGGTCGTTGTATACAGCACGGAAAAGGAAATATGAATATATTTAAGTGGTTTTTTATTGCGTTGTTTTTGCTCCTATCGGGGTGCGCAACAAAGCAAGAAAAGGTTAAAAAAGACAGTGTCAAAAAAGCAACCCTCAGCATCGCAGAAAATCGCAAACCGCTTGGTAAAGTTGGTGTGATTACGCTGATTGGTGATAACTTACTTTGTACGCATACAGGGGTTACGGTATTCAGCAATGAACGGCAGTTGTATGCGCTCCCTACGGGTTTAAATGAGCTACTAACGCAGCGGATAATTGCGCGCTTTGCTGGTTTTGATACCGCACTAGTGCCGTTAAATAAGCAATCTATGTCGATCATTAATACTGATGTAGGCGTCTCGCGATGGAGCAACATTGAGTTTAATAATCAACAAAATGTAGACACGGTTTTGATTTTCAGTGGCGCGTTTAAATATAGATCTAAAGACGGTTATTATAAAGATGAAAATGCGCTTCATACCTATGCTGAGTTTTTTGTATATGATGTGTCTTCAGGTGATTTACTAGCTGAGTCAACGCATTACCAGTACAACTTGTTTGACGCGTTTAGCTGTACACAAAGCACATTTGCGACAACAGGAGCGATGTATGAGTTGATTAAAATGGCAGGGTCCACGTCTCAAGAGAAATTGATAAATGAGATTTTTCAGCCATCAAAGAGTAATTAGGCCCTGAACCTCAGGACCTAATTATTTATCAATTAATGTTTTTTTGCATACTGTTCGGCTTGTTGCCATACGCGCAGCACATTGCCACTGAGGATTTTTTTGATATCTTTGTCACTGTAACCACGATCCATTAATCCTTGCACTAGATTCGGGTAGCTAGATACATCTTTTAAGCCTACTGGCAGTGAATCGCCAACACCATCGTAGTCAGAGCCGATGCCAACATAATCGATACCAATTAGCTCAACAACGTGATCGATATGCTCAAGTACTTGCTCAAGACTCGCAAATGGATACGGGTTTTTAGCACGATACGCGGCATCAAAATCTTGACTTAATTTAGTGCCTTCTTTTTTTGCCGACTCTTTTTTACTCTTTAACTGCTTGCCCCAATCACCTGCTTTAGCGGTTACAAAGCTTGAACCAAAGTTTATTTGAATAACCCCGCCGTTCTTTTTCAGCGCTAGTAGCATATCGTCATCCATATTACGCTCAAAACCAGGCGTATATTTGCGCAGTGATGAGTGTGAGGCAATAACCGGTGTTTTAGATAGCTCCATTACTTGATAAAACGCATCATCTGAAATATGTGAAACATCAATCAGCATGCCAATATTGTTCATCTCAGTAACCAGTTTTTTACCAAATGGGCTTAGACCTTTCCATTTACGGCGAATATCATAAGATGAATCTGAAATATGGTTGCTTTGTGAATGAGCAAGGGTGATATAGCGTACACCACGATCAAAAAAGTGCTGTAGGTTTGCCATGTCACCTTCAATTGGTGAGCCGTTTTCCATCCCCATTGCTATCGACATTTTGCCTTGTTTGAACTGCTTTTTAATATCATTCGTTGAATCGGCAATAGCAAATTTGTCAGGGGCGCGCTGGGCAATTGCTTCCATACTATCAATGAGTTGATTTGCTAGCTGAAAGCTTTTACCTTTCCCTTCAAACTCCAAATGCGCAGGAATATAAATCGACATAAATGGCGCATTTAAGCCACCTTTAACTGCGCGTGGGTAGTCAAAATCACCGTCATCAGTGGCTTTAGTAACATCAGCCCATTTAGCATGAATACGGTACGGCACATCGATATGAGTATCGATTAAAATAGTGTCTTTGGTGAGTTTAATTGCTTTAGCTGATGCGCTAATGTCTGCACCTTGCACTTGGCTTGATAAAGCAAGTGCAACGGCAATAACTACTGAGCTTAGTTTTATCATTTTTAATGGCTCTTTTAGTAAAAAAGCCATTGTCTATTTTTACAACTAGGGTTACAAGTTTACTCGTTAAATTGTGTTTCACTTTGCAGTGCTTTAAATTCACCTTTAGAAATAATAGTAACTGATTCGTGCAGTTCTGAAAAAAACACCATGGCATCGCCATTTTGTAGTTGTTGTTTTACTTGCGCCACTTTACTTTCAATACTGAATTCTTGCTCACCGTAATCGGTGCCTTCACGTAGCACATAACTTTCAATTAAATTGTATAGAGTGTCTTTATCTAGTTGCTCATGGGGAATGATCATAGCTGCTCTTTTTTGACGATTTGGGTGAAGAAATCTGGCACTACATGCTCTAACCAATAAATCGGTTTAAATGGATTTTTTCCACTTATAAAGCCAACATGGCCGCCTTTTTCTGAGACTTGCAGCGTAACATGCTCACTAACATCTTGCCTACTGGGTACAGCTTTAATTGACAGCATTGGGTCGTCTTTCGCATGAACAATTAATGTGGGTGTTGTAATGTGTTTTAAATAAGGCTTAGCGCTGGCTTGTTGATAGTAATCTTCAGCACCAATAAAACCATGTAAAGGAGCTGTCAGTTTATCGTCAAACTGCCATAAATCATCAATTTCCATTAGCTGATCTGGTGTTAAATCAATCTGTTTTGTGATTTGCGGTAATTTACGCTGCATCGATTTTTTCATGCGATCGAGTAAATACTTTTGATAAATCTTAGCCAAACTTTTACGAATAACTTGGCATGATGGCGACAAATCATAAGGAGCTGAAACAACCGCCGCGCCATCAAGTAAACATTGTTCGCCTTGTTCACCTAAGTATTTGGCCAGTACGTTACCGCCGAGTGAAAAGCCAACTGCAACCATCAAGCGATCTGGAAACTGCTGCTTAAGTTGTTTTATAAAAAAATCGAGATCGCCGGTTTCGCCACTATGATATGCACGGGGTAGGCGGTTAACTTCAGTAGAACAGTTACGAAAATGCATTAAAACAACACTAAACCCCTGCTTTTTGAGGGCTTTCATCATGCCTTTTGCATAAAAGCTATTGATATTACCTTCCAGGCCATGCAATACAATTGCCAGCGGCGCGTTATCGTTTTTGGGTTGTGACCAAGCGAGCTCTAAAAAATCGCCGTCGGGAGTATCAAGCTGCTCTAATTGGTAGCGAGTATTATGAAAAGGCCGAAAAAACCGTGGCATAATGGTTTGCACATGGCGATTAGTCATCCACCAAGCTGGCTTGAAATCTGTAGACATAAGTTAAAACATGTTTAGCTAATAGAATCGCTAGTGTAACAAACTTTTAATAATAAAAAGCCCCTAATCAAATAACTTGATAGGGGCTTTGTGCGTCGTGCTTAATTCTGATTGGGTGTTTTGTCGTCATGTACTTTTTTGATAAAAAAGTACACAAAGAAAAGGCATAAACTGATCACTACTCCCAGAAAACCAAATGATAAAAATAGTACTGGGTCACTAAAAAAGTCTCTGAAGAATACGTCCATAAATGCCTCCTAATGTCTATGGATTAATGATAGAGACAGTTTGACTAGGTTGTTATGATCCAGATCAAGCTATTTTCCTAAGTTGATTAGCAGTGATACAGAAGTTGATTTGGATCAAATCAGTTAGCGAGTTTGCAAGGAGAAAGGTTAAAGTGGCAAAGCTCTAGGGAGCTTGCGGGTCATTATTAATGAAAAAACTGGAAAGCTACCAGTCTTTGCATTTTTATTTTAAACTGTATTGGTTATAAAAACTGTAATACAGGGGGAGATCTTGAGGGTTACGCGGATAGTTAAATACACTTTAGTGATGGCATTTTTTTATGTAATTTTAGGTTTCTTAACATCACAAGTTATCAATATGGTTGCGAGACTAACCTTTGAAGACTTTTTCGTAATCCAGTTAATCCCCTCAGCTTTCTTATCCATATTCATGTATGGGGTTATGGCTTACAGAAGTTCAAGCCATAATTGGCAATATGCATTTGCAGTTTATGTGTTGGGGTTTTTATTTAGCACTGCGATCACTTCGTTTATTTTGCAAGAGTTGTTTATCCCGCCAACTTTAGCTTTTGAGCTACCTATTTTACTTTTAAGTACAGTTATAGGAACATTAATAGGTATCAGGTTGAGAACCAAAAATAACAACAAGCCTACAGCCGCCGAATTCAAGCGCTAATACACGACCTACAAATGCGCTAGTATATTTTACTGGCTTTTCTTTAAAGCGTAGCGCCTCGAAACCCTCATTGTGGATAAATTACTTTAAAATTTTGTACAAAAAAAGACAGTGAGACAGATAAAAATATATTCGCAGCTAAAGCTGGCTCCTACAGGTATGAATATCCGTGGGCAATGGTTTTAGACATGATTGCCCTAACTATACCCCAAACACAAGTTCGCACCGAGCTGCTTATAGCTTAAGCAAATACAACCTAATATTATTCGGCTCCGGATGCGTAGCTAATCTAAATTTATTTACCGCATCTATCAACATCTCTTGCTGTTGCTTTTCTAGCTTTAACTCGGCGCTGAGTAGGTCTTTACGAATTGCAGCATAATCTGCAATCTCGGTGTGGTTGGTTTTTAAATAGCCGCGGGCGGCACGCAGTGGTTGTAATACCTGCTGATCAAATTCACTAATACATTGCTCAAGTTTGTTTAACTGAGTTTGGCTAATTGCTAGATTGAGAGAGTCTAAATAATACAGTAGCAGGCACAGGTTAACGTTTTTACCTTGCTGGTTTTGGTAATCTAACAGGCGTGCTTGCATGTCACCTTCGCTATAAAGCTGACATGCAAATTGCCAAAAGTCGTTGCTGTTAAGCAAGTTCATTGGCAAACGCCTGTTCTTTTTGTTCCATCTCCTCAAGGGCCATTAATAGCTCCTCTTCGATGTCATTTACTTTCGGTGTTAATGTCGCTTGTTTAGCTAGTAATTCTTTGAGTTTTGCTTTGTTGTCATCGTTATAAAGCTCGTTATCGCCAAGTGCTTGTTCGATTTCAGCTAATTCGGCTGAGTGTTTATCAAGTTGCTTTTCAAGCTTTTCGATGTGCTTTTTAAGTGGTTGTGTGGCTTTTCTAAACTCTGCTTCTAGGCGTTTTTGCTCTTTACGGTTAACGCTTGAATTTGCTTTTGGTTCATTGTCATCTTGAGTGGTTTTTGCCGCTTCTTTATTAGCGTTAAGTAGCCATTGATAGTATTCGTCTAAGTCGTAGCCAAACTGGGTTACTTCACCGTTATCCACTAAGTAATATTCGTCGGCGGTATTTTTTAGCATGTGACGGTCATGGGAAACGGTAACCATCGCGCCTTCAAACCCTTGCAACGCCATAACTAAAGCATGACGCATTTCTAAATCAAGGTGGTTGGTTGGCTCATCGAGCAGTAATAAGTTTGGTTTTTGATAGACCAACATTGCGAGTACTAATCGGGCTTTTTCACCCCCTGAAAACGGTGCTACGGGCTCAAGGGCTTTATCACCAATAAAGGCAAAACCACCTAAAAAGTCACGCAGTGATTGCTCGGTGGCTTTAGGATTTAAACGCTGCAAATGGGTAATCGCGCTGGCTTTTAAATCTAGCGATTCCAATTGATGCTGAGCAAAGTAACCTATGTTTAAGCCCTGATGTTGGAATACTTCGCCTGCTTGCGGTTGTAAGTCGCCAGACAATAATTTTATTAAGGTTGATTTACCTGCGCCGTTACGGCCAAGTAGGGCAATGCGACTACCAGGGACTAAGTTAAGTTTAATACTATTTAAGATTGTGACATCGCCATAGCCGGCTTGAGCTTTATCGAGTGTCATCAATGGGTTTGGTAGTGCGGTAGGCTCTGCAAATTCAAAGTCAAAGGGCGAGTCAGCATGAGCTGGTGCGAGCTTTTCCATACGTTCAAGCGCTTTAACGCGGCTTTGTGCTTGCTTGGCTTTACTGGCTTTGGCTTTAAAGCGGGTAATAAATTGCTCAAGGTGGGCAATTTGATCCTGTTGTTTTTCAAACATCGCTTGTTGTTGTAATAAACGCTCTGCTTTTTGACGTTCAAATTGCGAGTAGTTGCCTTTGTAAACATTGATCTTTTGCTTGTCGATATGCCAAATTTGGTCAACTACAGCATCGAGGAATTCACGGTCATGCGATATCAACACTAAAGTACCGGTGTAAGCGCGTAAAAAACGCTCCAGCCAGTACACCGCATCTAAATCCAAGTGGTTAGTTGGCTCATCCAGTAGCAGCAAGTCGGCATCACGGATCAGCGCTTGGGCAAGGTTTAAGCGCATTCGCCAACCACCGGAAAAATCACTAACGGGGTTTTCAATTTGGTTATTTGCAAACCCTAACCCGTGAAGTAACTCGCCGGCTTTGGCTTCTATGCTATAGCCTTTAATGTGCTCAAGTTGTATGTGCACTTTGGCTTGGGTATCGCCATCATCATTTTGTTCGGCTTTGCGCAGCGCAATACGCATGGCGTAATACTCAGGATGACCTTGTAATACATAATCAATTGCGCTGATATCTAGCGCTGGCGTTTCTTGTTTTACCGAGGCGATAGACCAGTCTTTAGGGATACTGCAATTACCTGCATCAAGCTGTAGTTCAGATTTCAATAAACTAAAGAGTGTTGATTTACCGCAGCCATTGGCGCCAACTAGGCCAACTTTGTGTTCTGGAAATAATGTAGCTGAGGCATCTTTAAGGAGTGCTTTACCGCCGCGAAGTAATTCAATTTCTGAGATCTGGATCATGTAGTCTGCGCTTTACTGTGCCTTTGTGAACTTGGCGCTATCATAGCACGGAAGCTGGACTATATTTCAATCGTCAGCGTATCAACTGGGTAGTTATTGGGTTAAAATGTAGCAAGTTTCTTTTCAAACTGTGGGAAAACGTAGTGAAACAGAAAAAACGATTTATTGCTGGGGCAACCTGTCCAGAGTGTAAAACCATGGATATGATGATGCTTTACAAAGAGCACGATGTAGAGAAAGTCGAATGCATGCAGTGCGGCCATAAAATGGCACAGCCAGAGCAGGCTGTTCAGGCATCAACACGCCAATTTGAACAAGTCATTGGCGTGTTTAAACCGGGCGATTAAGCGCCCGCAACCATCAATAGTGTGGCGGCGGAGGTTCTGGCGTGTCTGACATCATCATAGATGATGCTTGCGACTCTTTAATTTTTTCAGCCAGTAGCTCTGTTTGGCGCTTCATTTTTGCCAACAGCTGCTGGTGAACTTTTATTTCATCATTTAAAATTTCAATCGTTTCGTCTTGAAAAGCCACTTTGGCTTCAAGTTCTGTTAAGCGATGTTCAATTGTGTTCATTTTTTTCTCGTCTAGTAAAGCGCTCAGCGATCCCACTGGAGCTTTCGGTTAACAACGCAGTATCGTTGTCAGTAAAAGCGACATCAAGTACCACTGCTGATTTTGGTCTACTGCCTTCTCGCGGTGTTACATGCCAACTTTGAATTTGTTCACCACTGGATAATTGCCATAGGTCCACTAAGCGGTTAGGTGAGCCTGTTGCCAGCAAGGTGCCTGCTTCATTAAAGCGTACCGCAGTAAAAATTCTCTGGCGGGCAATATACTGCAGTTTACTAACAAGATCACCTGTTGTCAGCTGCCATACATGTGCTTGTGTCATACTGTCGGCGGTAAATGCATAGCGACCTTGCGGATCTAAGGTCACTTGGGTGACACGACTTGGATGGTTAAAGCGATGGATCACTTGTCCGGTACGAGTATCCCAAAAGTACGCCGCATAATCGTTGGAGCCACTGAGAGCAAAATTTCCGTTGGGCGATAAAGCAACTGCGTTAATTTTTTCTTGGTGACCAAGGAACTCAATGCGTCTACCGGTCTCTAAGTCGAGGTAAACAACAACGCCATCGCTACGACCGTACAAAACACTGCGGCCTTGGTTACTAATGGCGATATCACGAATAGTGGCGGTTTTTATTTTGTAGTAGCCGGTATTTTTGCCAGTGGCAATATCCCATACTGCAAAAGTGGTTTTTTCAGCGGTAACAGCGTGGCTGTTGTCATAAGCGATAGCCACGGTATGTACTAGGCTATCGGCGTCTTGTTGCTGAAACCATTGGTATTTTAGTACTTGCTGTTGATTATCCCATAGGGCGACCCCATGGTGTATAGATGAGATCAGGCTGTATTTGCCATCATGAGATATTGCGGAGGCGAACGCGCCTCTGGCTGCATGCTCATAGCTTGCAGTGGCTTGGTCTTTTTGTTCTGAGCAGGCAATCAGCAAGGTGCAGCACAGAAGATACAAAAAAGTACGAAATATCGACATATTACAGCTATTTCCCCTTAACTCTTAGTGATTGAGAGGTTAGACTAGGGCTCGTGAAGGCCTAGGTTGTTTATCTAATTAACGTGAAAGTGAGCGTATAGCCTACAATCAGAAATTAGATAAGTAGCCTACCATGGGCCGTTAACCTTTAACTAGTAATAATACAATAAATGACATCTGCAAAGTGTGTCGGAGATTTAAAATGAAAAAGACGATTAAATTGTCATTGATTGCAGCGTCAGTTTTAGCGCTAACAGCTTGTAATCAAGAAGCAAAACAAGAACAAGCACCTGTTAAACTTGAAACTGAAGTACAACAACAAGCATACGGTATTGGTGCATCTGTTGGTAACTTCTTAAATAAAGATTTAGCTGATAAAAAAGAGTTAGGCATTGAGCTTGACCAAGCACTATTAATTCGTGGTTTTGAAGATGCCCTTGCTGGCGACGCAAAAATTGACGAAGAGAAAATTCGTGAAGTATTAACGGCACTTGATACGTCAGTACGTACTAAGCAAGAGCAACATGCCAAAGTAGAAGCTGAAAAAAGCCAAGCTGAAGGTGAAAAATACCTAGCTGATAACGCTAAGAAAGAAGGCGTAACAGTAACTGAATCAGGCCTACAGTACGAAGTGATCACTCAAGGTGATGGTGAAATGCCAGTAGCAACTGACGTAGTTAAAGTACACTACAAAGGCACACTACTTGACGGTACTGAATTTGATAGTTCGTATGCTCGTAACGAACCAACGACTTTCCCACTTAACCGCGTAATCGCTGGTTGGACTGAAGGTTTACAACTTATGCCTGTAGGTTCTAAGTATAAGTTTACTATTCCAGCAGAACTAGCATACGGCGATCGTGACTTAGGTAAGATCCCAGCTAACTCAACACTTGTTTTTGAAGTTGAATTACTTGAAATTCAAAATGAAGAGCAAGCAGCAGCTGCAGAGTAATTATTTATTCTGTGCGAGAAGGGGGCTAATTAGCCCCTTTTTTTGTTGCTAAAATCTTAGCTGAAGGCGGTTTCTTTCATAGTCAACGTACCTGTATCAGCATTGAGTTCGATTTGCGTACCGACCGGTAATATGAACTGTCGTTTTATATGGCCAATCATCGCCCCTCGGTAGGCAGGGATAGCCAGCGGTTTTATATAATCTGCAAAAATTTCATCTAGCGTCAATGAGCCATAGCCATTTCCCGGGCTGCAATCGTTACAGTCACCAAATACAAACCCCGCTATTTTGTCCAGTGCACCCATTAGTTTTAAAGTGCTGAGCATGCGGTCAATCCGATAAGGTGCTTCATCAATGTCTTCTAAAAATAAAATAGCCCCGTCAAATTGTGGTAAATAAGTTGAGCCAGCCAGCGCTGTTAGTACAGTTAAATTACCGCCGATAAGTTGTCCAGTCGCTTTACCTGGTGTGATGGTTTGGGTGAGGTATTGGCTATTAACCAATTCATCCTCGGCTTTTGGCAAGTTGCTAAAGTGCATGCGGGTTTGTTGCTCAAACATTTGTTTAAATTGTTTAACATGAAATGGATTCCAATCACTAGAGGCGTTAGGTCCATGAAAACTAACAATACCGGCTTTAGCTAGTAACGCGTTATGAAGTGCGGTGATATCTGAGTAGCCCATCAGCGGTTTGGCGTTAGCACGGATCATGGCATAATCCAGTAGGGGTAAAATACGTGCCGCCCCAGAGCCACCTCGTAAGCAAAAAATAGCATCAACACTGCTGTCGTTAAACAGCGCATTAAGATCGTCTGCACGTTGTGTATCAGTGCCCGCAAGGTGGCCACGTCTAGCCATAATATTAGGTGCTAACTTAGCATTATAACCAAGCGCTTCAATTACTTGCTTAGCTAAAATAATGTCTTTTTGATTTGCTGTTGCTGCTGATGGGCTAGCTACACCAATTGTGCCTCTGCTTGGTAAGGCGTTCGGCTTTTTTAAACTTAGTGCAGTTTGACTTGATAGGTTAGCTGCTTGAGCGCTATTGCCTGCGAGTAACCCTGCACTGAGGAGTGATACAGATTTCAAAAATGTACGTTTATTCATGGCGAGCCTGTGTAGTTTTAATGCACAATAAGGCTATAATTACATCATTGAAATATAAATTTCAATTTCATGGGGTGTTATGGGAATATTAAATTTATAGATGGGCAAAGAAAAGACCTAAAGTAAACAGCAAACAAGGAGCTTAGCTCCTTGTAACGTAATAATTGTGTGTATTATCTAGGTGTGATTAGAATATAAATTATCAATCAACTCATCTTCTAACTCAAAACGCAGCTCAAGTGTTTCACCAAGTTTTGATAAGTCGTCATCAAAATCATTGAGTAAATCTTCTTTATCCACCTCTGCATATTTGTCATTAAAATCAAGTGCAATGTCAGTAGTTTGCGAAATTCTTGGATAAAGTTCATTGGCAAGCTGCTGGCTGTTAGGGCCTTTTTGCTCACATGCCTTGGCAATGTCGTCATACACTTCAAAGTGACCAGCAGATAAATAATCCATCAATAGTTGGCAAAAATTTTGGATCTGTAATTGGTCAGGTAAGGCATGGTCTTTTTTATCATACGGTGAAAAGCCAGCAATACGACAATATAAAACTAATAGCTCTTGGCGTTCTGAGAGCCATTTGTCGATCACGGTGTGGCTACCACCCCATTTTTGTTGAGCTTTTTCCAAACGCGTCAGCATTATCATTCTCCTTAGCTGGGTTGGTTTCTTCTATAACAATGAAATATGCCGCAAAGATCAACACATTTTTTTTATAATTTTGTAATAAAACAAGAACTATATGATATATAAACAGTTTTTTTAATAAAATACAAATCGTTTATATTGTTTCAGGCAAGAAAAAACCACCATAAAGGTGGTTAATTTCTTTTTCCATGACTTGTTTAAACAAGCTTTCTTATTGTTATTAGAAGATTTTTATTTTTATTGTTATGTAATT
>NZ_JACJDT010000068.1:0-13461 GCF_014163675.1 Pseudoalteromonas sp. SR44-5 | reverse complement strand
TTGGTCAGGAAAGTCACGAGATTGGTCAATGATAAACGAAGTAAATTTGAATCCTGAGAAAAAAGAAGAAATGCGGGCGGCATAAAATTTAACTTGAGGCGACAACTAACTTGAAAAACTCCGGTGGCTTATTTGAGGTGGTAATGGCTCACACTAATTAGTGCGTCGTGTTTTGCAGTTTTTCTAGATTATGAACAAGGCAATACAGTTGCCGCAGAATGACGTGAAGGCATTCACTTCTATTTATCCACGTAAGGGCAACTGTTTATGCTTTTACCAATAATGAAGCCAGCAGCCTTGAATAATGCCATGATCAGGTTAACTGATGAATGTCTCGGCTCTGGCATCCTGCTTCGCTCTACCTTCTAAATCCATTTAGTCGAAGTGCCTCAGCGATCCCAAAAGGATACGGGAAAAAACTGGCTGCGATGAAATCACAATAAGAGATTACTGCGTAACGCGCCTATATGTGTTGTGCATAAATCAGTCACCGCCACCAGAGTCGCTGCTAGAAAAACCTCCATCACCCCCTCCGCCATAATGTGAAGAACCAAATAGAGCACCAAAAAGCCCAACTCCAGTTACGGAAGTAATTGTATTGTTCATTGACTCGCTAGATTCATTAACAGGTGTATTAGCTTTGAAAGTTGCAACATCACAATACATTAAATATGCATAATGAATATGCCTTTTATCAAAGCCCATTTCATCAATGGTTTTATCAACTTGACCTTTGGCATACGTTGCTGAACCGCCATACCTTTTAGCTAATGCGGGACGAAGTTTGTATTTATACTTTCGAATCGTTGAATTTTTACCAAACATTGTTGAAACTCCCTTTACGCCTAACGTCTTATTGAACACCATTTTGGTGGCTTATAACACCTCAAAACGGCCTATATTACATACTCTGATAATTCTATTAATAATTACCTTTGTAAACAAGTAATTAAAATAGCTAAAATCAAGGCTTGTTATTTTGCATCAAAACAGCAGTGAATAATGTTATCGGGCAAAATTAAAATATTTATGGCGGTGGGGCTAAATTTAACTTATACCAATATCTGCATACAGCTCACAACTGTCTATCAGATGAAATATAAACCGGTGTGTCAAAACTTTAAGATCAGGTAGGTGCTACTACAGTTAATAACCACCAGCTGATAAACATATTTATCAGCTGGCAATTATTATTTGTTTCTCATTCAAGAGCAGTAGCTACAATTTAACTAGTGCCCTATAACTTTAAATGAAATCGAACTTGGGTATTGCTCACTATGGTAAAGTTTATGTTGCGCTTTTACGAAATCTTCAGCCTTGGCTTTAAAGATATTATCAACATACTTTTGTGGGTTCATATCCATAAATGGAAACATGCTACTTTGAACTTGAATCTGTAACTTGTGCCCGCGTTTAATGGTATGTAAAACATCCAGTAATTCAAAATTAACTAAAGTGGGTTTATTTGCCTCAAATGGTTTGGGCTCACTCATGCTGTCTCTAAAACGACCACGAATAATGCCCCATCTAACTAATTCGTGGCGGTTACCTGTGGCTTCATCAACTTTGTTAGTGGATTCATCCATACCAGGAAATACATCAACTAGTTTTACTACAAAGTCCGCTGCACTTTGGCTGGTAGAAACATACAAGTTTAGATCTATAGCACCTGCAATAGTTTGATCTTCTTTAGCTACATCACTATTAAATACTAATACATCGGTACGTCGAGCTGTAAAACGCTGATCTTCAGCCATATAAGGTCGATCCCAACCTCGACTTGTATGTGCAGAGTGTGGCACTGGTTTATTAGGGTCGCTAATATAATCGCTCGAACCACCTTGCTTATCTGTTGAAGTTAATAATTGCTCGTTGTTACCAAGATAAAGCGTCACATCGCTCGTTTCTTTTGGCGGCCAAGTATCAAACTCACGCCATCTGTTTGCACCCGTTTCAAAAATCGTCGCTTTCGCTAAAGACGCTTCTTTAGTGCCTTTTAAATTATGCTTAAAAAATGGCAGTAATATATGCTCTTGGAACCACTCACTGGTATCAAAGCCAAAATTAGCTTCGCCCATTTTGTCGCCTTCTCCGCGATTCCACTGACCGTGATACCAAGGGCCCATAATGATATGTACATTATCTTTTTTATTGTGCTTAGACATTTTTTGATAGGTCGCTAATGGCCCATACAAGTCTTCAGTGTCATACCACCCACCGACAATTAGTGTCGCTGGCTTTACATTATCAAGATGTTGCAAAACATCACGCTTTTGCCAAAACTCATCATAATTAGGATGCTCAGTTAATTCATTCCAAAAAGGACGCTCGCCATTAAAATATTTTCTATTTACGTTTGAAAGCGGGCCTAATTTACGGAAAAATTCATAGCCATCGGGTGTTGTAGAATCCATTCCTTCAGGCCAATAAGCAAACTGACCTTCCCGTTGTTTATCAAAGGTATCGAAAAAGATAAATGCCATTGGTGTTGAAAAAGCTCCGTTGCGATGAAAGTCATCATAAAACCAGTTAGCAATAGGAGCCTGTGGTGAAATCGCTTTTAATGCTTTGTGACTATTAATTGCAGCCACCGACGTGTAGTAACCAGGATAAGAGGTGCCCCACATGCCTACTTTGCCATTGTTGTTTGGGATATTTTTAACTAGCCAGTCAATGGTATCGTAAGTATCGGTTGCATCATCAACCGCTTTACCACCTTTGTCTCCGGCATCTTGAGGACGCATATTTACATAGCTACCCTCAGACATAAACTTACCGCGAACATCTTGAAAAACAAAAATAAACCCTTCTTCTTCAAAAATCTCACTGGGCCCTAACTTGGCTTTATACTTATCTACACCATAGGGAGCAACACGATACGGCGTGCGTTGCATCATGATTGGATATTTACTTGATTTATCATAAGGTACATAAACCGCTGTAAATAATTTAGTACCATCGCGCATTGGTATTTGGTACTCGTATTTAGCATAATGAGAGCGAATATATTCAGCTCTTTTATCTTCCTGCTTATTTTCTTCTGCTTGTATGAAGCTTGCAAAAATTAAACAGCAAAATAACCCTATAAATTTTGTCATTTTATTATTTTTCATAAAGTACCTTCATAGTTAGTTTAACTATGTTTTTATTGATGAATTTTCAATCTAAACTTACTATAGCCAAAAGTGTGATGCCATAACAACGCGCTAAAGTAGGCTAAATCAGCGATAAAAGCCGATAACCTCTGAAAAATAAAGCCTTTAAGCACTAGTGACTCTTTAATCAAACTAATTATTCAGTCGGTATTATTAAAACAGCTACTTTGCCCTCAGAACCTGCAAATAAAAAACGAGCATTACTGGCGCTTAATGTAAAATAGCCGGTATTATCATATTTTGGATTAGCAAGTGGTTGCCACGTATTTCCTTGATCGTATGAAATGTCACTGCCTGTTTTACCCGTTGCAATGCAAGCGAATGCGTTACATGCCATCGCACTTCTTAGTCCACGGTCACCCGATTTAACATGTTTCCAACGATTTTTTGTAACGTCATACCGTGCCATATTTGGATAGTTTTTGTCACGTTGCAGGTAATCACCACCAACAACAAATAAATCATCATCACTATTCAAAGCCAGACCATAACCACCAGCAGTATCCGCGCTACGATACAAAGGAACACTTTTCCTTAGCCAAAATAGTCCACCATCATTTGAGTGATAAACAGAAGCCGACTTTCCACCCGTTGTTAACCATGCTTGATTATCTTTTCCTACAATGAGTGTATTACCACTGGCGGCAAATGCGGACTCTGAAGGTATTAAGCTAGGTAAATTTACTTTATCGGTTCGTGTCCATGTTTTGCCGCCATCTTGTGTACGTTTAACTACATAATAACCATCGACAGGATCACCCATTAATAAACCATTGTCTTGATCCCAAAATGCAATTGAATCAAAAAAACCTGCCTGATCCTGATTCTGTAACAATAATTGCCAACTTTTACCTGCATCTGTTGTTTTATATAATGAAGACTGTTTACCTGAGCCAACACTCATTACAATCGCGGTTTGCGTATCAAACACCGCAATATCACGAAAATCATTATTTATGCTGCTTTTTACACTGCGATCATGCCAATGTTTACCGCCATCTTGACTCACCCATACACTATTATTGGTACCTGTGACCCACAACGATTGATCAAATATCGCCGAACCACGAAGTGAAGGCTTACCATCAATCAATGTATGCTGAAAACCATCAACTTGCTGAGCAATAGCTAAGTGGCTAAACACAAAGAAAGTCAGTACACAGAACGCTGTTAAGCTATGAAACGCTGTTATTATCATTATGAATCACCGATACCAATTAGTTTATTTTATAGTAGTTAACATAAACGCAGAGTAAGTTAGTCATCCGTCCTTGTTAATCTTACTCCATCAACAACCATTGACCACTGCCCATCGCTAAAAAATGGTGGTTGCGAAACCTCAAAAGTTGTATTCATTATAAGCATATCAACTAAGAAATTATCGCCATCAAACTCATCAACGGATGATGAAATAGAAGTTCCACCTCGTTGATAGTCAAAAGTTCCATCTGGGAGTATTTCTAGATACATGCCAGGACCTTGCCAATAACCTATATAAGCAAACTTATCTGCGGGTATTGGCTTACTGCAAGCACTCAGTGCCAACATAATAAATAAAGTGATAACTATTTTTTTCATTAGTTTCATTGAGACTTCGCTAAATTAGGTAATTCAGTGTAGCAATAAACACCTCACACTTACTACTTGTGTATCGATAAATTAATACAAATCATAGTAATAGCGTATCCATTAGATTGATGAGTGACTTTATTGCACACTAAACCATAACGTGTCTATTTTACTGCAAGCGCCACCATAACATTCGCTAAAAAACCAAGTAATAAATGCTTAGTACTCAATACTAATCAGAATATAGTTAATAGTAGAACGACCCAACAACCCATTTACTACTTGGAAAATACATTTAGTTACTCTAGTATCAACTTGTCTAGGCTAACTATTTGCATTTAAATGAAATCATTTCCTTCGCTGTATTTTGCTAATCTATTTTTAATTATTGGCACCGGTTTACTCACCACCTATTTAGCCCTCTATTTAGGGAAAAATGGCATCTCGACCTTTTGGATCGGGTTAATGACCTCATGTTATTACATGGGTTTGTTGCTTGGCTCAAAGCTTGGTTATCACCTTATTAAATCGGTCGGCCATATTAGGACCTTTGCAGCCAGTACCGCCGCTGTTTTAGCCTGCGTTGCAGCACACGGCGTTAGCGATAATATTTATTTATGGTTAGCCCTGCGACTATTTGTAGGCCTTGGTATGATGTGTAACTACATGGTGCTCGAAAGCTGGCTCAACGAACAAGCTGCACCAGAGTCTCGCGGGCGAGTGTTTTCGTTTTATATGATCACCTCTTATCTGGGTATGATTTTAGGTCAATTTGCATTAGCCGAATTCCCAGAGCTTGGCTATGCACCACTATTTTTAGTGTGCATGGCACTGGCAATTGGCATTATTCCTATTTCAATCACTCGTAGGATCCACCCCAAGCCATTAAAACCAATTCAAGTCAGTCTGTTTGACTACTTTAAAAAAGTACCGCAATCACTTACAGCTGTTCACTTTGCGGGTATTATAAATGGCAGCTTTTACGGCCTTGCACCAACATTTGCCAAGTCATCTGGGTTTAATTCGTCAGAAATTGCCATTTTTATGTCTGCCACTATTTTTGCAGGTCTGATCGCGCAATGGCCAATGGGGATATTGTCGGATAAAGTACGTCGTAGCGTGTTGATCCGCACCAATGCGGTTGCGATTGGTGTAGTTAGCCTTGCTTTATTTTTTCTACCTATTACGCAAACACTCGCCTTTGCACTCACTTTTATGTTTGGCTTGTTCGCCTTTACTTTATATCCATTATCCTCAGCCTTAGCTAATTCACGCGTTGCAGATGAAGAGCGCGTTGGCGTGTCATCTGCGTTATTAGTTGTTTTTGGAGCCGGTGCAGCACTTGGTTCAACTGCCAATGCACAAGTTATGACCTATTTTGGTCACCAAGCCCTTTATGCCTCCATCGCATTATTAACGGTGATAATGTACTTATTACTCACTTACATTAATTCGAAACAAAAAGTAGAACAACCAGAGTCGAGTGATTACGTTGTAGGCACATCAGACGTTACCAACTCGCCACTGGCTGCGACCATGGATCCACGAATAGAAGAAACGACTGCCCACGAGCAAATGTTGGTGGTCGATGAAATTGATGATGAATATGAAGAAAACAATGCAGTCTTTGATACCGAGGATCCACAGGGTGACCTGTTTAAAGACTTTCAAACGCAAGACGAAACCGCAGAACTAAAAAAATAGCAATTCATTTTCGATATTACAAAAGCAGGTAACAGCTTCAATTTACCTGCTTTAATTGAGCAGCTGATAATTTACGCTCAGAAAGGTAGCCTATAAGATGACCTTTGTCATTGCCCGCATACGTTTTAAACTCCCCGCCTTTATGCTCCGCATTTTTATAAAAATGAATGTTGTATAAATTAAGCTCACTTCGGCTGGCCCCCCCCAAGCTAAGTAAGTTAATAGCTGCCTTCAATCGCTTTTCCAAAATTAATGTAGCTTTTTAGGCCCACTACGAACAAGCTCTTTACCGTTTTCAAACACATCTTGTGTAACCCAGCGGCCTAACAACAACTTATGGTTATCATCAAGTACAGCTACAAACGGGCGACCATTGGTATTATTGGTCGCCAGTGCCACACCGGCTATATTTTTTAAGCCCAATCCACCATTATCAATCAGTAATAAAAAAGCTTCTAGCTCTGCGAGGGTGTCAATTACATCGTTATCATTAATCATGCTGTTTACTCAGTTATAACTTAATGAGTGAAGGATAACAGTTTATGAAAATAGGCTCTAGAGGCTGATTAAACGTTAAAGGTGGGAGTTACGACCCAATACTCAACGTATTTATTTGCGCTTACTCGCTCTACATCCGATAGTAGCCTTTGCATTGAAACTATTAAAACTGCTTATATAGGAAAACCATGATCAAACGACTTTTAGCCGCAAGCTTAATCTTCTCTTCGGGTTCTGTTTTTAGCGCTAACCCAACGGTTGAAGAGCTGCGTATTAAGCAAGCCACAACCGCTATGCCACAAGTTTTAGATATATTTTCTGAGGATATCGCGCAATTTGAACAAAGCTGGAAAAGCCTAAGAAACTTTAAACAGGCAACTGACTTACTACATGATTACTCAAGCCAACTCTGGCTCAACGCCAAACAACACATTACCGTCACTAAAAGCTACGATGACAGAGCACTTTACTGGGCTCGCCTACTTTCAAGTAAAATAATCCGTACAACAAAACCTGAATTTGCATTAACAACTGCCGAGCAAAGCGCATTATTAACAATGCTAGAAAATGGCAGCAGAGGACGCACCGACCTAGCCTACTCTAAAAACACCACCAAAAAGATTTTACTAACTGGCTTTGATCCATTCTTACTGGATAGAAACATCAATCAAAGTAATCCATCCGGTGTAGCCGCATTATTACTCGATGGCCAAGTAATTACTTATCAAGGTATCAGCGCTGAAATAAATACTGTGATGGTGCCTGTTCGCTATGAAGACTTTGATCAAGGTATTATTGAAGAATTACTCGCCCCCTATTACGCTCTGAATAACGTAGATATGATAGTTACCGTTAGCATGGGTAGTAAAGACTTTGATCTTGAGCGCTTTCCAGGTAAGCGGCGCAGCGTAACCGCCCCCGACAATGCAAATATTGTCTATGGCGGCACAGCAAAAGCGCCACTGATTCCAAGTTTAAACGACCGTCCACTCCCAGGGAGTGAGTTTGTGCAATTCAGTTTGCCCGCCACGCAAATGCAGCAAGCCAAAGGGCCATTTCCGATAAATGACAATCATAAAGTTGTTACACTCGAAAAAGCCTTTGAACCTAAAACTTTAGCTGAACTAAAAGATGCGATTGCAGTAAAAGGCGGCGGCGGTGGTTACCTGTCTAACGAAATTTCGTACCGCAGTATTCGCCTGCGCGATCAACTCAATTCAGATATTCCGACTGGGCATATCCATACGCCACGTATAGCGCAGTTTGAACCAGAAACAGAAGCTAAAATAGTCAAACAAATTCAAGCAATGTTAGAGCAAAGCCTATTAGCCCTTTAAAACACAATAAAACATACTGCTATTAGCTCTACAACTGATAGCAGTTGAAACAACCACCTACTTTTAATTGAAATAATACCAATCACTGCTTCAATAAATTAAAACAGAAATTATTTCAAAGATGAAAAAGTGCTACCCCATCTCCTTAAACTTTCCTTGCTGCTGGATCATACAAAAATCAGACTACCACTGACTGGTACCTATAAGGTAAAGAATAACATTGCCTTTACATAATTTTTTGTTTATAAAAGTGGATGGTATTGGTAGTTATAATAGGTAATTAACTAACAAATATAAATATTAAACATTGGCATCCAAATCACTTTCTGCAATTATTTTAAACGGATATAATTCCTTATGCATATAAGCAAAAATCACATAAAAACAATAATAATTTCTGCGGTTGCAGCATCAACTTTAGCAGGTTGCGCTACAACATCATCTAAAGTTGTTGAAACCCAAACAGTTGCTAGCTATAACACTAACTACAGTGGCACTAAAAGTAAGTTGGTAGTTGGGCAATTTGTTAACCGTTCAAGTTTTCAAAATGGCATATTCTCATCTGGGCAAGACCGTTTAGGTAGCCAAGCTAAAACAGCATTAATGAGCCACTTACAACAAACAAACCGTTTTAGTGTACTTGATCGCGATAATATGACCGCACTTGCTGAAGAAGCAAAACTAACTGGTACAAAACAAGTTATTAGCGGCGCTAAATTTGTGGTAACAGGTGATGTGACAGAGTTTGGTCGCAAAGCTATTGGCGATCGACAGTTGTTTGGTTTATTAGGCAAAGGTAAATCACAAATAGCTTACGCTAAAGTAACACTAAACATTGTCGATGTTACTACATCAGAAGTTATCTACTCAGTTCAGGGAGCTGGTGAATACAGCCTATCTGAGCGTGAAGTTATTGGTTTTGGTAGTACCGCTTCATACGATGCAACCTTAAATGGCAAAGTGCTTGATTTAGCCATTCGTGAAGTCGTAAACAAGCTTGTTACAGGACTTGAATCAGGCCTATGGGGCAGTAAATAATGAAAAGGCTAATTACTTTAGCCTTAGTATGTGCTGCGCTTACAGGCTGTAGCTCAACTAAAGAGCCTATCTATTATTATGGCGAATACAGCTCAGCCGTATACGCATACCTAAAAGCAGATGAAGTAACAGTTGAACAGCAAATTAAAATGCTTGAGCAAGTTATTGCAGATGCAGCAAACAAAAGTAAAATTGTTGCACCTGGCTTGCATGCTCATTTAGGCATGCTGTACTTTGAAACAGGTGACCCTACTTTAGGTGCTAGCCACTTTGAAACTGAAAAGTCACTTTTCCCAGAGTCGGTTCAGTATATAGACTTCCTTCTAAAATCTGCGAAAGGCGTTTAACATGTTGAACTTTAAATCAATAACAGCAACTGCGCTGTTTGCATTATTAGCGGGTTGCGTTTCGTCACCACCGGCTCATGATTACACAGCGTTTAAACAAGCTGATCCACACTCAGTTATTATCCTGCCACCGCTCAATAATACACCTGAAGTTATAGCGCCTTACAGTGTAATGACCCAAATGGTTGCACCTATTGCAGAATCCGGCTTTTATGTTTTTCCTGTTGCGCTCGTTGAGCAAACCTTTAAAGGGAATGGCCTTTCAGTTGCAAGCGACGTGCATCAAGTTCCTATTAAAAAGTTACACGATATTTTTGGTGCTGACTCGGCGCTTTATATTACTATTGAAGAATACGGCACCAGCTACGTTGTAATTTCAAGTGAAACAGCTGTAACTGTTTCCGCATCTTTAGTCGATTTACGCACTGGTGAACAATTGTGGCAAGGTAAAGCAAGAGCTTCCTCAGCCGAGCAGCAAAATAATGGCGGCGGTGGACTTGTAGGCATGCTGGTAGTGGCAGCAATTAACCAAATAGCAGAAACTGTAACAGACAAAGGTTTCGAAATTGCTGCTATCGCATCAACGCGCTTACTTTCATCAGACGCTTACAACGGCCTACTATATGGTCCTCGTTCGCCTAAATATGGCCAACCGGTCCCGAGTGAAAAGAAAAAATAAAATGCTATTCTGATTAGCTAATTAAGTATTAAAAAAGGTAAGTTTATGAGGCCGAACCGTACAACGATTCGGCTTTTTTCTAACATATGGCTCACTAATTTAGTATGATTGGTATGATTTTTAAATATCTAACCTCCACCTTGAAATTACCTAAAATGCAAACTTACTTTTAAAAGCAAGCAAATATGGCTGCTCAGTCTATATCGCTAGTGACGTTGTCACTCATAACGACAGCCTATAAATTATCGTTTTTGGGTAAAAGCGTTGAACTGATAAAAAAATGGCAAACTAACTAAGCAAGGCCTATTCCCTGATTGATGTCTGATCTAGAGGTTTTATTTATCAAAATAAAACATAAACCACTGATTATAAATAACAAAGTAAAAACTTATAATTAAACAGATTATTTTACTTATTCAGCTCTCGACATTGCAAAAAAAACAACGTTATACTATCACTTGATGAAACACATGAATTTACACTCACTCAGACACAATAAAACGCTATTAAAATATTTAATGGTGCTTTTACTGCTGTTCAGTGTTTTTTCACAGTGGCACTCAACTGTTCACGCAGTACAAAGCAGCACAGAGTGCCAACTCTGCATAAGTTCGTTTGATTTTGACGATTTAATATCTCCTACCACCAGTATATTTGAACCTGAAAGCAACCGCTACAGCGCTGTTTTAGCCTTACACTCTCCTCAATTTAGCGCAATCGTTGCGTTTTCAGGTAATCGTGACCCACCGAATACTCTTTAAAGTTCACTGTTAAAAAACCGTTTTATAAAGACTGTTTGCCATTGGGTAAGCAGCCAGTTTTAGTGCAAATTTTAGAGATTAAATAATGAAAATTAAGTATTCACCATTAGTTTTGGCGGTATTAACTGCTATCAGTACACACGCAATGGCAGCAGAGAAACAAATACAAAAAGATGAAAGCGATTTAGAAAAAATTGTTATTACAGCTTCACCGCTTAAACGTACCGTACTTGAATCAAGCACCCCAGTATCAATTCTTAGTGGCGAAGAGCTTGATCAGCACCAAGCAGCAACCCTTGGCGAAACCTTAAAAAATGTGCCAGGTGTACACAGCTCTTATTTTGGACCCGTTGCCAGTAGCCCAATTATCCGAGGATTAGATGGACCTCGAATCAAGGTTGTACAAAACGGATTAGGCGCATCTGATGCATCACGCGTTGGCCCCGATCACCAAGTATCAACCGAAACCTCTACGGCCACACAAATTGAAGTATTACGCGGCCCTGCTACTTTGCTTTATGGTAGTGGTGCAATTGGCGGCGTTGTTAATGTGGTTGATAACCGCCTCCCCATTGAAAGACAACAAGGTATTACTGGAGAAGTATTTGCTCAGTACGATAACGTAGCAGATTCAAAAACAACATCTACTGATTTAAATGCCGGAACGGGCGACTTTGCTGTTCATATTGATGCTTACAACCGTAATACCGGTGACTATAAAATACCTGTTCCCGCTGATATTAATGAACATGGTGGCAGTACTAAACTCTCAAACTCAGCAATCGATGCACACGGTTATAACTTAGGAGCTGGCTGGATCACTGACGATACACGCGTCGCTTTTGCCTATGGCTCAATGGACTCAGAATACGGTTTACCGGGTGAAGATGGCGTATTTATTAAGTTAAAACAAGACCGCTATCAAGGTGTTGTTGATTGGAATAATCTTGACGGTTTTATAAAATCGGTGCATTGGCAAAATGCATATACTGATTACCAACACTCAGAAATTGAAGGGACTGAAATAGGCACTACTTTTAAAAATGAAAGTATCGAGTCTAGACTATGGGCAGAGCACAGCGCGGTTTATGGTTGGCACGGTATAATGGGCTTACATTATAACAAAAGTGATTTTGAAGCGATTGGCGAAGAAGCCTTCACACCACCAACAAAAACCGACAGTTTAGCCGCATTTTTAATGGAAGAAAAACAAACAGGTGCTTTATTGTGGCAGCTTGGTACACGCGTGGAGCAACTAACCCATAAAGTGAATAACCAATTTTTTGATGAGCTATCAAACGATAATAGTATCTCATTTGCAGATGAAGATTACACGGCGGTTTCAGGCTCTGCAGGAGTAGTTTGGAGCATTAACGACAAGCACTCATTAGCATTTAATTATGCATATTCACAACGAGCTCCTTCGGCATCAGAAATTTATGCCTACGGCCCACACATAGGCTCAGGCACATATGAAGTAGGCGGTGCTTTTGATGTTGTTAATAACAGTGATGGTACTTACTCTGTGGCTCAAGTTGCCCAGAGTATGGATAAAGAAGTATCAAACAACTTAGACGCTACATATCGCTATAACGCTGATAGCTGGAATGCCAGCATCAGTATATTCCAGAACCAAATTGACGATTATATTTACGAAGACTTTAGCAACCTTGTACTAAGTGATGGTGAGTTTATTACTTCCCAAGCTTATGATCAATTACAAGATACAGGTGCAGCTTCAGATGAAGAGACTGATGGCTTACCTGTGGTAAATTTTGCGCAAGGAGATGCTAAACTCTATGGTTTTGAAGCACAAGTTGACTGGCACTTAAACGAACAATGGCGTCTGGATGTGTTTTCGGATTATACCCGCGCTAAACTAGATAAAGGCGGTAACGTACCAAGGATCCCACCATTACGTGTTGGTTCTTCAATACATTATGAATACGGTAATTGGCACACTGAAGTAGAAGTCACTCGCAACAGTAAGCAAGATAAAATTGCCGCAAACGAAACCACCACCGACGGCTATACCATGCTATCAGCCGCTGCTAACTATTACCTTGATTTAGGTAACGTTGACATGACATTGTATTTAAAAGCCGACAATCTAACCGATCAAGAAGCGCGCGTGCATTCATCTTACTTAAAAGACGAAGCACCACTTCCAGGTCGCTCATTTAGTATAGGTGTAAGAGCGCGTTTTTAAACAGCGCTTGCTATAAGTGTTTGTTAAATAAAACAGCTCTTATACCAATCGTGTTAAGTTACTGACCATTTATAGCGACAGATAAATACAGTGATAACAAGGCGTAAATTTTGACATGTAGTTGTTCTACTTGAAAAAATTATAACGCAGTTAGCGCTTTATTT
>NZ_JACJDT010000067.1:0-13690 GCF_014163675.1 Pseudoalteromonas sp. SR44-5 | reverse complement strand
TTTAATAGGTGCATAATAAACGCTGAGTAACGCAGGGATAGCTTAGATACGATAGACACGCCAGTAAAGTTGGCTTGATATCGCTTAGGCCATAAAAAGCAAATTCCCATAGCATAAGTAACACCAACTCTGACACACCGAGCAGGTAGCGCCTCAGTCCAACAAGCGATTATGCAACACAAACTGCGTGTCGCATAAATACTAAAATGTTAGGAGCAAAGGACGTGAGGCGTATCCATTATGAATCGTAAATTGATTCCAATAGTTATTCTTTTTATTTGGCTCTGCCAAGCGGGTTCGAGTAGTTTAAAGAACATCGAATATGCAGAGGTAATCTCTGGACTATCGCGTACCTCTGAGCTTGGCGAATGCAACATAGCTGTCGATATCACGAGATCTTGGCCGTTCTCTTGGACAGCACGTTCAGCGAGAATAAATGTAAAAAATCAGAGTGTGGCTTTAACTTCTTTTACAAGTAAATTTAATGTGCCTGATAGAACATTCCTAAAATCACACAATACCAATTATCACTTTACTTGGAGCCGTCAATTAGAAGACCAGCTTGTTGCGTCTTTTGTCGATGTCGAGATGAAACCAAATGGCAGCGTTCAGTCTGTCAATATCGGTAATTGCCCTAACTATCCAGATAATAACGAATTAATAGGGAATTTAGAGTATTGTAATTCACCAGTGCAGCTAATAAAGTGCACCTAACAAGCGCCTTAACTCCGACAATGTTTAGTTGTTATGGTTTTGGCAAACAACGCAAAAAGCCACGCCAACACATTGCGTGTTAGGCGGGTGTTAGGCAACTAGATGAAATGTAGTGTCTGTGGAAATAAACCTAAACGGAAAATCGAATTTAAAATTAGTCTGTTAGATTGTTTCGGGCTGTTTGTTCTTTGCATTCCTTTCGTTGCAATTTTGTTTGCGATAGTTTATGGAGTAACATCACTGTTTGTCGGCGCCGTTGGTTCAATTTTGGCAGGTGTAAACACAAACCCTGAACTATTAAGGTCTTTAGTATCTGTAGTTATTTTGTATTTTATACTTGCACGCTTCTTTGTGAAGTACATGCCAAAATTGCTCAATATTCTTGGGTATTTCATCAACTATAAGCTGGTTATCTCGGCAGATTGTGAAAAATGCAGCCATAGTTGCATTACACATAGTTACCCAACTGAGCCACATGCGTAACACATTGCCTAACAAGGCCGTTAAACCGTGGACACAAAACAGTGAGCTTGTGCTCCTTCGTCGCCAATTTTAGCCTACAATTTTGTGCCGTTTACGGCAAGTGTTACCAATGACCGCTCACAGCACAGAGCAGCCCGTTAACTCTAACTCATTTTTGTCCAGAAATGCGCTAGAGTGGCCATCTTCATCGCGCTCAAAGTACTCATTCAGTAAGTTTGGTTGCACTACTCTTAAAAATCATCATATTGCGGTTACATTTATACAAAACTGTGATGTGGCACTATTGTTTTTCCTAAAACCTAAAACCTAAAACCTTTCCCCTTGCACATTTCTTCTTTACTTAACCGATAAATCATATTTAAGCACCAGTGCATCAATATAACGGGCACGAAGGGTATGTTGTTTTTCGTGTTCGGCACCATGACTAAGCGCGCGATTTAATAGTTTTAAAGCAGGGTGTAATTTGCTTCGCTCTGCTTGTGTGAGGTTTGGCTTTGTGCGTAATTCGGTTATATCATCTACAACTAAGCGACCAATATCAACGGCGGCGATTTCTTCAATTAAGCCATTTTGAGTTAGCACACCGTATTTACTGCATAAAAATTGTTGCCATACTTGTTGCAGGTGCTCTTCTAATTCACAACCAAATAGCTCTTCGTTAAATTCAAATCCTTGTTGAGCTAACTTCGTTAAACTTGCACTGTATTGCTGTGCAAAGTAGTTGAAGGCTTGACTGGATGAATCAATTTTTTGCTTGGCTAAGCCTTGTCCCCAGTTAACGCATCCTCGTGGATAGAAGTCGTCGTATTCTTCGCATTCATATAAACCAGAGTAAGAGCTACAACTAAGCTGATTTTTAATACAGTAACTGGGTTTTGGAAATAACCCGTTTTGTTGCCAAATTGCAAGAGTATCTTCATCGATTGCTAAGGCATGACAAAGCTCTTCGCTGTGATAAAAATGGGTTGCTAAAAATCGTGATAAACGCATAAAAGTGCACTCAAGGTTAGAAAATAAATATACTGTTTATTTATACAGTTGTTTATTTTGGACTAAGCACCTCTACAACACAAGTAATTTAATTAATTAGTTATGCAACACTCGGAAAACGCCTGCTTTTATGTTACAACTACGGCAAGTTTTTTTAAGATTAATTTTTTATGCGCACCCTAGAACAAATTAAACAAGCAAGCCTCATCACAGCAATTAAAACGCCTTATTTAGCCAGTGGTGAAATTGACTTAGCCACCTATGATTATTTAGTTGAACAGCAGATCGCCGCCGGTGTTGATGGTATTGTGGTCGGTGGAACCACAGGTGAAGGCCAGTTAATGAACTGGGAAGAGCATTTAATGCTGATTGCGCACAGCGTTAATAAGTATGCAGATAAGTTGGTGATTGTTGGTAACACTGGCAGTAACAATACCCGCGAAGCCGTTAAAGCGACTGAGTATGGCTTTGCCAGCGGTATGGACGCAGCGCTACAAATTAACCCTTATTATGGCCGCACATCGATTGCCGGTGTGATTGAACACTTCAAACGAGTGCTGGCAATTGGTCCGGCATTTATTTACAACGTAGCAGGGCGTACAGGACAAGATTTAACCCCTGACATTATTGAGCCGTTGGCACAACATGAAAACTTTATTGGCGTAAAAGAGTGCGGTGGTAATGAGCGCATTAATCACTATGAGCAACAAGGTATTGCCTGTTGGTCTGGTAATGACGATGAAGCACATGATGCTCGCCATACTTATAAAGCGCATGGCGTGATCTCGGTAACCTCTAATTTAATTCCTGGCTTGTATCGTCAATTAATGGACAGCAAAAGCGACGCGCTGAACGCGTCATTACAACCTTTGATCAGTTGGTTGTTCTGTGAGCCAAATCCAATTGCAATTAATACTGCATTGATGATGACAGGTGCAGTCAAGCCTGTATTTAGATTACCTTATGTGCCATTAAATGAGCAGCAGCAAGTGCAAGGGGTTACGTTGATCAATCAACTTGATGATGTTGCTGTTGTAGGTGGCTCTAAAGCCACACCATTAAATTTAGAAAATACAATTATTCTGCCATAATTTAGTTTGGGCTTTAAAAGATCGCCAACCATTGTTGTTATTGCTTAGCAAAGTATGCTTTGAAAAGGTCAAACACAAAAATGGCTGTAGAAGAGAAAAGGTAATTCTAGTTGGTTTATATATTTAAAAACTAACTGTTTGCCTTAAATTGCTGTATAATTTGCGACCCTTGATAATGTGGCCGCAGGTTATACAGCATGAATTTTAAATCTTTTAGTTTTGCCCCTGAACTTCTTCAGGCGTTAGATGAACTTAACTATCACACCCTTACGCCCATTCAACGTAATGCTATTCCAGCAGTACGTAAAGGCAAAGATGTTTTAGCCAGTGCCCAAACAGGCACCGGTAAGACAGCTGCTTTTGCTTTACCAATTATTCAAAAATTATCTGAAGTTGAATACACAAAAACTAATGCGCCACGTGCCTTAGTGCTAGCACCAACCCGTGAGCTTGCAGAGCAAATTGCCAATAATTTTACTGATTTTGCAAAGTACACCAAGCTTAAAACTGTGAGTTTATTTGGCGGTGTTAGTACGGTAGGTCAAGCTAATGGCTTAAAAGCGGGTGTCGATATCGTAGTCGCAACACCGGGTCGTTTACTGGATCATATTCGTTTAGGTAATCTAAGCCTTGCTGACGTACAACATCTTGTGCTCGATGAAGCTGACCGTATGCTTGATATGGGCTTTATTGGTGATATGCAAACAGTGATCAATGGCTGTGCTGAAGATCGCCAAATTTTGTTGTTCTCTGCAACATTCCCAGCGGCAATTAAACAGTTTGCTAGCAAAGTACTCAAGCAAGCTGAAATTGTCCGTGTTGATCAAACCAACAGCACTGCTGCAACCGTTCATCACGTGGTTTATCCAGTTGAAGAGCGCCGTAAACAAGAGTTGCTTTCTGAATTGATCGGTAAGAAAAACTGGCAGCAAGTGTTAGTGTTCGTCAACATGAAAGAAACGGCTGATGAGCTAGTTAAAGAATTAAACTTAGATGGTATCCCGGCTGCTGTGTGCCATGGTGATAAAACCCAAGGTAACCGTCGTCGTGCATTAAGTGATTTCAAAGCGGGTAAAGTACGTGTGCTTGTGGCTACAGAAGTTGCCGCTCGCGGGATTGATATTGATGACCTACCACGTGTAATTAATATTGACTTACCATGGCTTGCTGAAGATTACGTACACCGTATTGGTCGTACAGGTCGTGCCGGTAAACAAGGTCAAGCAATCTCATTTGTTAGCCGCGAAGAAGAAAATATGTTGTTTGAAATTGAAACCTTAATCGGTCAAAAAATTCAGCGTGAATACTTGCCGGGTTATGAAGTAAGTAACCGTGAAGTACTGATTGATAAAATTGGCAAAAAACCATCGCATTTGCGTCGTAGCCATTCAAATAAACCATCAGGTCAAGCAACTGGTGAAGCGCGAGCTAAAAACCGTTCACGTATCTCAAACGTACGTAAAACCCTCAAAGGTGCCAAACTTTCGTTAAAGAAATAATGGTATAAGTTAAGTCATTAACACAAAAAAGCCTCAATAAATGAGGCTTTTTTGTGAACAGTGAAAAACTACTTAGCTATTTTTCTCAAGCATAGATAACGCTAATGCTTCAGCGGCCTTTATACCGTCAATGCCTGCGGAAAGAATACCACCTGCATAACCCGCACCTTCACCGGCAGGGTATAGGCCTTGGGTATTGATACTTTGCATGCTTTTATCTCGTTTAATGCAAATTGGTGATGAGGTACGGGTTTCAACGCCGGTTAATAAACCATCGTTTGATGAAAAACCACGAATTTGCTTATTAAATGCAGGAATTGCTTCACGAATGGCATCAATTGCATATTTAGGTAACACATTTGCTAGATCAGTGAGTTTGATACCTGGTGTGTATGAAGGCTTTACATCGCCTAAGTCACTTGAATCTTTACCTTTTAAGAAGTCGCCAATTAACTGTGCAGGTGCATCGTAATTACTACCACCTAGTTCAAAGGCTTGCTCTTCTAGTTTTCGCTGCAGATCAATACCGGCTAATGGATGACCTGGGAAATCTTCTTCAGGAGAAATCCCCACAACAATGGCACTGTTAGCGTTGCGTTCGCTGCGAGAATACTGACTCATGCCATTCGTTACCACGCGACCTTCTTCCGAGGTTGCTGCAACCACAGTACCGCCTGGGCACATACAAAAACTGTAAACAGTACGGCCACTGTGACAATGGTGAACCAGTTTGTAATCTGCAGAGCCAAGGATCGGGTTACCAGCATTATCACCAAAACGGCATTCATCGATCATAGATTGTTTGTGCTCAATTCTAAAACCAACTGAAAACGGTTTTGCTTCAACGTAAATCCCTTTATCGTATACCATTTTAAATGTATCACGTGCGCTGTGACCTACCGCAAGCACAACATGACGGGTATCAAGTTGTTCACCGGAGGATAATTTCAGTCCTGTTACTTGGCCATCATCAAGTAGGATGTCATCAACGCGGGTGCTAAAACGAATTTCACCGCCGAGCGCTTCAATACTTGCACGCATTTTTTCAATCATTGTAACCAGCTTAAAAGTACCAATGTGCGGTTTGCTGACATACATAATTTCTTCTGGTGCGCCTGCAGCTACAAATTCAGTGATCACTTTACGACCATAATGCTTTGGATCTTTAACTTGGCTGTAAAGTTTTCCGTCAGAGAATGTTCCTGCGCCGCCTTCACCAAATTGCACGTTTGACTCGGTATTTAGAGTACGTTTTCGCCAAAAACCGAAAGTGTCTTTGGTACGTTCACGTACTTCTTTACCACGTTCTAAAATAATGGGTTTAAATCCCATTTGCGCCAGTATTAAACCAGCAAACAGTCCACAAGGGCCAAAGCCTATTACCACAGGACGTTCTTGAATCGTTGCTGGTGCTTGAGCAACAAATTTATAGCTGGTGTCAGGGGCTGGTTTTACATGTTGGTCTTTAGCAAACTGAATTAATAATTGCGCTTCATTATCAACCTCAATGTCGAGGGTATAAATAAGTAAAATGGCGGTTTTTTTGCGGGCATCGTAACCACGTTTAAAGACATTAAAGCTATGGAGTTGGCTGTTATCAATGCCAAGTTTAGTTATAATTGCTTGCTTTATGGCATCTTCGCCATGATCAAGTGGCAGCTTAATTTCTGTTAAACGTATCATATTTAGTCTCTGTTAGGTGTCTTAGCAGTCGCTGACGCGAGTTGCTCACAATAGCAGACTATTTTACGTTAATTTAAGCCTCGATGGCAGCGATTATTTATTGTATTTTGGCTGTGGTTGGGTATGATCTCCAGCTGTATTAAGATATGTTAGGCAAACGTTAAAATGGCATTTGTAGTCACTGAAAACTGTATAAAGTGTAAATACACTGACTGTGTAGCAGTGTGTCCAGCAGATGCGTTTTATGAAGGCCCTAATTTTTTGGCGATCAGTCCGATTGATTGTATTGATTGTGGTTTATGTGTTCCAGAATGCCCCGCTGAAGCAATTTATCAAGAAGATGAATTACCTGATTCGCAACAAGAATTCACCGAACTGAATGCCGAACTTGCTCTTATTTGGCCGCGTATCACTGATGTAAAACCAGCCCCTGAAGATGCCGATACCTGGAATGGTGTGGCCGATAAATTAAAGTTAATTGAGACCTAAAATCTCAGCTTCTTGTCTTGATTAGTTAATTAAAATAACATTTTTGCAATCAAACTATTAACAAATGTACCTGCGTGAATTACAATTACTACTTATCTTACTCATCCGAGTAACTGAGTATTAAATGGATGTTTATGCAGTATATAAAATTAATAACATTATCTGTCTGGGTTTTAGCTTTCGCTTTATGTAGTACGTTTGCACACGCTGCGCAACAACAATTTAGTTTAGCGCACATTGAGCAAGGTATTGATCTTGATGGGCAGTTGAGCGAACCGCACTGGCAACAAGCCACTTTAATCCCTTTACGCTATCAAAATGAACCCAACGAAAAAGGCACACCACCTGTAAAAACAGACGCTTATATCTATGAAGATGGCAACTATTTATATATTGGTTTTGTTGCTTATGATAATGATGCCAGTCAAATACGTGCAGCACTTCGAGATCGCGATACATTATGGTCGGATGATAATGTCGCATTGATGATTGATACCTTCAACGATGAGCGAACAGGTTATGAGTTTTACGTAAACCCACTCGGTGCACAAGGTGATATGCGCATGACCGATACCGATGGCTGGACTGAAGACCCATCGTGGGATGCGATTTGGGACAGTGCGGGGCAAATAACTAACCAAGGTTATACCGTAGAGATGCGCATTCCGTTCACTGCATTGCGTTTTCCTAAAAATAAAGCCGATATGACTTGGGGGGTTGCGCTGTGGCGTAATTATCCTCGAGATGTTTTATATCAATTATCCAATGTAGGTTTTGATCGCGACGTGAAATGCAGTTTTTGCCAGTTTGATAAAATAACAGGCTTTAATGCCATGGAACCGAGCAAAAATATTCAATTAACACCGACCTTGACCGCTCTTCGCAATGATGCCAAAGAGGCTATACCAGGGGATTGGCAAAATGGTGATATTGAGACTGAAGCTGGACTCGATTTACGTTGGGGTATCAGCCAAGATGCGGTTATTAATGCCACCATTAATCCCGATTTCTCGCAAGTAGAGACCGATAGTTTAGAGTTGGATGTCAATACTACATACTCTATTTATTATGCTGAGAAACGCCCGTTCTTTTTAGATGGTGCATCGTATTTCAAAAGCAGTTTATTTGAGCTTTTATATACTCGTACAATTGCCGAGCCTGAAATTGGCGCCAAAATAACCGGTAAAACAGATGCACATAGTTATGCCTTTATGTATGCCGATGATGAAAATACCAGTCTTTTTTTACCGACTAACCAAGGTTCTGGCTTTGCTAATTTAGCTGAAAAATCAAAGTCAGCGGTTGGCCGATATCAATACGACATTGGCGAGCAGGGCACTATAGGGGTGATGAGTACCCACCGTGAAGCGAATGACTATCACAATACCGTACTGTCGGTAGATGGTAGTTATTGGTTTAATCAAACAGATAGTGTGTTGTATCAAGTTGCTACCTCTGATACTAAAAACTCCGCCTTTTTAACTGATAACTATGGCTTGGAGAAAAACCAATCTGATCAAGCTTATAAGCTCGAGTTTTCTCGCGAGAAAAGGGATTATAAGCTACTTGCCAGTTACGAAGATATTGGTGAGGATTATCGTACCGATGTTGGCTATCAAGAAAAAGTGGATTATAAAAAAGCGTTACTAGGCGGCGGGCAAACTTGGTACTTAGACGCAAGTGAGATGATAACCGAATATTCTTATAATGTTGATTGGGACAAAACCTGGGCGCAAGATGGTAGCTTGCTTGAAGAAGAGTACGAAGGGTATATTTTTTTAAAAGGCCAATTACAGTCATCCTTAGAGTTTGGTTTGATCCATCGTAATGAGAGCTATAAAGATGATTTTTATAATCAAAATATCGGCTTTATTTATGGTGGTTTTAACCCAAGCAAAGATTTACGTATTACGCTCTATAGTGAGTTTGGTAGTAAAATAGATTACAGTAATGAGCAGTTAGGTGATTTATTTACTCTAGAGCCAGAACTTACCTGGGACATCAATGATCATTGGCAACTACAGCTTGAACACAGTTATAGCCGTTTAGATAACCCACAAGGTGAAAATGTATTTACAGCGAATCTAACCGATTTACGAATTTATTATAAATTTAATATGCGCTCGATGCTGAAACTGATTTTACAGTTTGAAGATATCGACCGAAATCAAAATGCTTATTACTTTGCTGTAAATCACATCAACCGAGATTATGGCAGTCAGCTTGTTTACTCATATAAAATTAATGCACAAACATTATTTTACTTGGGTTATTCAGATAAAGGCTATCAAGATGACTCATTAAAAAGTATAGAACGCGATCAACGTACTTTCTTTACTAAATTAAGTTATGCATGGCAGCTTTAAATTACATTTAAAAAAAAGCCCTTAGTATTTAACTAAGGGCTTTTTGTTGTTAGATCTATTTAAAGTCATAGTTGAATATTTCAATACATCTAATGTGTTATTTTAATGCTCTTTTATTTTATAGGTTGCTATGGCGTCTCTTACCACCGGTTCAAGACTTTTCAATCCCCACTGTTTACCGGTCTCAATCGCTTTTTCAATTGGTTGGTTAAGCTCTATTGCGTTATAAAGTGCAATCAGTGCCCCAACTCGGTTACCACTTGCACAATGCAGTAATGTTGGGCTCTCAGATGCTTTCGCTAATAATTGCTGCAGTTTTTTTGCATTTTCGATATTGATATCGGCTCTTGATGAAATGGGCAGTGAAAAGTATTGCAGTCCTAAATTGGTCACTAAAGCCTGTTCATCCCAATTATTTTCCCCATCCCCGCGTAAATTAATTACATACTTTATACCTTGCTTTGCAAGCTGCTGAAATTGCTCTTTAGAAGGTTGTCCTGCAGTATAGATGTGTTGCTGTGGGTGCGCATAATTAGTTAATGCGACGGACTTTATATTTACTGATGGGAGTGGTTGTGCATAACTTGTTATGCTGATCAAAGAACATGCTAAAGTGATAATAAAACATACTATTTTCATAATTTTAGATCTCGTTGAAGTTGCTAGTAATGTGGCAATTGTATAAGTAGTTACTATTATTAAAGCAGATAGTTTAGTTTTTCAAACACGTTAGAGTCACTCAATAATAATGCCAGCAACAGCTGGCATTATTTATCGGTTATTAAGGTGTGTAATAAATTGGTGAGCCAGGCCCTACTGGCAGACCAAATACAAACACCCACAAATAAAACAGAGCAACCCAACCGACAAAGAAAATCATACTATAAGGCAGCATGGTGGCGACTAAAGTGCCTATTCCCATGTCTTTTTTATATTTAGTGGCAACGGCGAGGATCAAGCCAAAGTAACTCATCATTGGGGTGATCAAGTTGGTGACAGAATCACCAATTCGATAAGCCGCCTGAATGGTCTCTGGCGCATAGCCAATTAACATGAGCATAGGTACAAAGATAGGCGCAGTGATTGCCCATTGTGCAGATGAAGAACCTAAGCTTAGATTAACTAATGCACACATTAATATAAATAACACAAATACTTCAGGACCAGTCAGATTGAGGGCTTGTAACATAGCAGCGCCATTTATGGCTAAAATAGTCCCTAAGTTAGTCCATTTAAAGAAGGCAACAAACTGCGCGGCAAAAAATACTAATACAATGTACATGCCCATTGAGCTCATACTTTTGCTCATCGCGTTGATCACGTCTTTATCATTTTTCATGGTGCCTACTACACGGCCATAAACGAAACCGGGTATACCAAAGGTAATAAAAATAAATACCACAATCCCTTTAGAAAAAGGCGAGTGGGCAAATAAACCTGTTTCAGGATGGCGCAAAATGCCATCTGCAGGCACGATTGTCCACGCAAGTAGTAGCGATACTAACAATAAAGAAAATCCAGCCCATTTTAAGCCTGATTTTTCTTTAGCTGTTAAGCCTTCTATATTATTTTGCGCCAGATCAGCACTGGCATCATCGGGGTTGTATTTTCCAAGGCGGGGTTCAACGATTTTTTCAGTCACGAAGGTGCCTAATACGGCAATCAGTAAAACTGAAATCATCATAAAATACCAGTTTGCTTCAGCGCCAACTTGGTAAGTTGGATCAATCATTTGTGCTGCCGGAGTCGTAATACCTGCAAGCAATGGATCAATCGTACCTAACAATAAATTAGCACTGTAACCGCCCGATACACCGGCAAAAGCTGCTGCTAAGCCCGCTAATGGATGACGGCCTAAACTATGGAAGATCATTGCGGCTAAAGGAATTAATACAACATAACCAAGTTCAGATGCGGTATTAGATAATATTGCGGCAAATACCACCATAAAGGTAACTAAGCGTTTAGATGCCCCCATTACCATGCCACGCATTGCAGCAGATAATAGCCCTGAATGTTCGGCAACGCTGACACCTAATAGTGCAACAAGCACAGTGCCTAAAGGGGCAAAACTGGTAAAATTAGTAACAAGACCGGTGACGATACGTTGTAAGCCTTCAGCACTTAATAGACTCACAACTTCGATAACGCCGTCAGGTTCACGACCTGCGGAGCCAATTGGGCGAGGATCAATTGCACTTAATCCAAACCAATCAGCAATACCACTGAAAACAATAATGGCCACACAAAATAGGGCAAACAAGGTGATTGGGTGGGGTAACATATTCCCCAAAAACTCAACCGAGGCTAAAAATCGGTTAAATAATCCCGATTGTTTTTCTTCACTCGATGAGTCGGCAGTGTCGACGGCTTTTGACATAGCAAGGCTCTTAAAATTGAAAAATTTCCGCAATCTATCATTTTTAAGCATGATTATCATTAATAAACGGTGGTTTACCAGATGGGTACGATAAACTGTTAATTAGGCTATAGAATTCCTTTGAATAGTAACGGATAGCGACGTAATCGCTGGCCAATATAGTCATCCGCTAAGATTTGCTGGCAAATATCTTCAATATCATCAGAAGCTTCAAACACCCAGTCGAATCGTTCAATTGCAGTTAAAAATCCTCGCTTTAGGAACCGTTGTTGCCGATACTCCTCGAGATTACCTTTAATTATGGCAAGCTTACTTTCATCGTCGCGTAATTGTTGCACAACCTTGGCTATAAAATCTGTATGTTGGTTGTGCTTATTAGCTGGGCGAATGCGCGGTTTGCTGTTATACACAATTACACCTCATTGATTATATTTTCCAGCTTTTTAAGGAAGTCATCTTTATGCTTTTCATGTTCATAATCGAGATGATAGGTGTTATGAAAACCAAATCGAAGCAACACGCCACTGCCTTTAAGGTAAATGGTATAACCATCAATATCTGAAAATGCGGTTAATCCTTTATAGTGTTTTCCTTCATTATTTATCTCACCATGTTGGATGATCTGCTCATAGACAGCTAATATTTGTTTTCCTTCGATGTCATTTTTCATCACTACTCCAAATGTTGCTTTGATAATTAAATTGATACGAAACCTAACTCTATTTAGTTTATACCATGTAATGATAAATGATCGAAAAGTTCACCGATGTCGCAAAATTACAATCAGCTAAGAAAGCGACCATGCTAAGGTGTATTTATTTTAGGGATAACAATGATGAAGTCTAAATATATTACGCTGTTGTGGGTCTTTTTGTACTTTTCAAGCAGTCAACATTTGTTAGCAAATGAGTCAAATTTGGTTTTAAAAAACCAACAGGGCGAACTGTTCGAGCTGAATAAAATCGTTGGCAAAAAGCCTGTGTATTTAAAATTTTGGGCAACGTGGTGTAAGCCTTGTATGGAGCAAATGCCACACTTTCAGCAGGCCTATGAACAGTATGGAGATACAATTGATACAATAGCGATTAACATTGATCTAAATGATGATCCTACTGCTGTTGCAGCTGTTAAAAAACAGTTTAATTTAACCATACCTATCATGAGTGATCATACCGCAAAAGTTGCTCAGCATTATCAATTTATAGGCACTCCTTTTCATGTATTACTCGATAAAACGGGCAAAGTGATTTTTCAAGGCCATCAAGCAGATAAAGCACTTGATAATACACTGCGATTATTATCACATGACGGCATGGTGGCAAAGGCCCACTTGTTAGATGAAGGTAATAAGCAAGCTGCGACTGCTTTAGTTATTCCAGAGCATGGCTTAAAGGCAATATTATATACGGCAACGTGGTGTGATTGGTATTTAGCTGATACTCGCCCGAAGATGGCAACAAACTGTGCCGCAGCTCAAAAGCAAATCAATCTATTAACCAATCAGGGAATTGATACTGAAGCTAGGGTTAGCCAATTATGGACAGATCAAGCAGCTGTTGATGAATATATCGAAAAATTTAAAGTCATACATCCGGTGTACATTGATCACGGTAATGATTTATTTATTGATAATAAAATCAGTAGTGTGCCTACCTTGGTCATTTATAAAAATGGACTCATGGTCAATCGTATCAGCGATTTTTCTAGCCCTGTAAATTTGCAAAGTAAGTAATAATTTGCTTTGAAAATGAGCAAATCTAGCCTATCCTCTAGGCTCATTCATCAGTGAGCTTAGAGCATGATAGATAAGGCGTTATTACTTAAAACTCGCGAGTTATCAGATCGATTAATCGCCCTACAAACCCCTATTCGTATCTTAGATGCGATAAATTGGGATAAAAGCATAAAAGAAGAGTTTTTTAGACAAAAATGTCAAAAAAATCCACTGGTTGATAAAGCCTATTATCAGCAACGGGATCTAGGTTTTGTACCTAG